>CAZQEZ010000083.1:0-18708 GCA_964592475.1 uncultured Roseivirgaceae bacterium | reverse complement strand
ATTGTATTTTTGATTTTCGCTGTAGTATATTTATTACTATCAGGTACCTGTTTACCTTAATTACTTGTCTTGAAATCACAATTTACACTTTCCGGGCATGTTCGTGTGGAGCGATCAAATTATGAGTTATAAGCCAAACTTATTAAATTCGCAACCCTAATAAATATTGTTCTTTTATGTTAAAAGCTGTTGATTATAAAGATTTATCGGATAAAATTTTTGCAAGTGAGCCGAAAGGTAAGTTTCCAAATGATGCTTTAAAGTTTATATATTCAAATAAGCTTTTCAAATTTTTTGTGCCTGGTGAATTTGGTGGATTAGGTTTGACTTTACCGGATTCGTTAAAATTACTAACGGAGGTTTCCAAAATTGACGGAAATCTTGGTTGGCTGCTATCCACCGGATCTGGTGCCAGTTACTTTTATGGTTTTATGCAACCTGCTATTGCCGAAGAAGTTTTTTCAGCGCCCAATGCAGTAATAGCCGGTAGTGGTCATCCTTCTGGTATCGCCACCGCGGTAGCCGGTGGGTACAAAATAAATGGAGCGTGGAAATATTGTAGTGGAGCTGAAATTGCCACCAGTTTTACATTCAATTGCAAAATTGGTAATAGCGATGAAATATTAGCTTTCATTTTTAAGCCTTCACACGTTACTATTAAGCATGACTGGGATGGCTTTGGTTTAAAGACTACCTGTAGCCATACGGTAGTAATTGAAAATGTTTTTATTCCTCATAAATATACTTTCAATATTACCAAACCGCCTGTTCATGATGATCTCATATATAAGTTGCCATTTCTTCCTTTTGCACAGGCATCAATTGCTACGGCAGGAATGGGTATTGCCGAAAAACTGTTGCATGCCTCAAATTTGTTAACTGAAAATAACAGTAAGCAATGGCAACCTGACCGATATTCTTATGTAAAAAATAAAATGGAGATATTATCATCCCAATTGAGCCGTGCAAAAGATGATCTCTTACAGCAAGCAGCATTAGGATGGGATTTATTAGTTGCCAATCAGTTAGATGATGATTGGCCTGACCGTGTTGATAGCATGAGTAAGTCTCTATCAAGAAGTTCATTAAAAGTAGGCACGGAACTTATCCCCTACCTTGGTATGGCAGCCATCAAAGAACACAATTATATAAATTACCTGTGGCGCAATTTACAAACAGCTTCACAGCATGTTTTAATTACTCCTTTTGAAGATATTGAACGGTCAGTTAATTAATTTTCACTCCTAAAGTCAGGTAAAAATTTCGCCCATCGGCCGGGATAATGCCAGGCCCGGGATAGCCTGATGCCCTGCGGGTAAAATAGTAGTTATTGGTCAAATTGTTTACGCCGGTTTCAAGCAGCCATTTTTTATAATTATACCGAAGGCTAAAATCCATTACCTGGTAACTCGGAATTAAACCTTCTACTGCTGATGGCACATAGTTTGCATTGGAGGCATCGCTAAAATGCTCCTGTACATAATTGTATAATAGAGAAGATTGCAAACCGCCCCATTTCAATTCCAATCCACTTCGGATCATAAAAGGTGGAGTCATTTCAACAAGTTTACCTTCTATGGCTATCTCGTTGGCTTCTGCGTAGCGTGCATTGATAATAGATACGTTGCCAAACCAGTTTAAACTGGCTCCGCTTATATCTACCAATTTGAATAAATTAAGCTGACCAAATGCTTCTATCCCATAATGACGGGAATTGCCTATATTGGAACGTAATCGATAGGCTCTGAAATTTTCATCCCGTTTAAGTACATTACCAATCCGATCGTTGTAATGTAGCATAAATACGCTTACATCAAAGTTGTAAAAATCGTTTTTATTACCCCTTACACCTACATCCAGGTTGAAGCCTCGCTCATCGCCAATGTTCGGATCAACCTGAATATTATCATTATTCACCCTTATATCATTGAAGTTGATCGAGCGGAAATTTTGGGAAAAGTTACCGTAAAATTCCAGACCATTCTTTTTCTTATAGCTCACACCTACACCGGAAAAAAGAAAGGAACGGCTGTTTTCTCTTTGTTCAAGCACCTGAAAGGTAGAGTCTCTGGCAAAACCAGTGTCGTGATCAGGTACCAAGGTACTGCTGGTATAGTATCCGTCTGATGAAGTATTGATGTGCTCAAGTCGGATGCCCGGGGTTATGCTCCATTGCTGACCCAGGTTAAAAATATTTTCGGCAAATAGTGAAAAATTGTTTCCCGGGAAGTCAAAATTAGAATCTTCCAGCTTTCGGGGATTGAGAAAGTAAAAATCCGGCCCTAAGCCTTCATTGGCTAAACCCTGTTGGCGGTGGGTAAAT
The DNA here is from genome assembly GCA_964592475.1 of uncultured Roseivirgaceae bacterium. Classification (GTDB taxonomy): domain Bacteria; phylum Bacteroidota; class Bacteroidia; order Cytophagales; family Cyclobacteriaceae; genus CAZQEZ01. The sequence goes on along the minus strand of CAZQEZ010000083.1, from coordinate 16,385 downwards.
CCTTGATAATATCTACTGCCAATCAGCACTACATTGGTGTTATTGCCAAGGTTATAATGCCATACCAAGCGAGTTTCGTTGCCAAAGTTTTTGAAATCATCAGAAAATAAATTGCGGGGACCTGCATGATCCGGGCGATCAATTCTTTCCAGATTACCCAGGGCATCTCTGCCACCCAGCAGGCCAAAATTGCGGATGTTGAGCTTAAGCCTGCTGTTGATTTTGTAATCGATCATCAAGGCTAGTAAATTCCAGTTGACCTGAAACCAATTGCGTTCCCGTTTAGAAAATCTGGGATTTCGTTCAAACTCATTATCTGTTAAACCGCCTGGTTGTTGGGCGAGATAATACATGAAGGTATATTGCCCGGTAATTTTCAATTTTTCATTTACTTGCAAGGCCAGGTGAGTATACCAGGTATCCAAATTAAAGTCACTGTTGGGCCGCCATCCGCTACCTCGTTTATGTTGATAAAAGCTGTAATAATTTAATTTACCTACTTCCCCTCCTACACTATTAAATGAATTGAAAAAACCAAACGACCCTGCGGTTTGCCGGCTGGTAAACTCAAAAGGTTTGTCTTCCGAGCCCTCTTTTAATTTAAAATTGAGCAGACCGCCAAACTGAGTTCCATATTGCAAAGAGGCCGCTCCTCTCACAATTTCAATTCTTTCTACTGCCTCAGCTGGCGGGGTGTAGTAGCTTTCGGGATAGCCCAGGGCATCAGCACTTATATCGTATCCATTTTGACGGACGTTGAAGTTGGAAGTTCTATTGGGGTCAAGCCCCCTTACACCCAAAGCCAGTTGTATTCCAGCGTAATCATTTTCCCAGATATTAAGACCAGGCACTTTGGCATAAATTTGCCTACTGTTGTTAGTGGCAAGGTTGGCAGTAATACCCTGCATTGAAATCACCTCAGTTTTTTTTGCCTCGTAAATAGCTGCTCCTTCTACCGCGTTCAGTCTGGAAATATTGGCTGTCAGTTGCTCATCTTCAATTACTAGCTCCTTTAGCGTTTGACTCAACGCTGTCAAATTAAAATCGAGCGCTAAACTTTCATCCTCTATTAAGACCAATTGGGGCGCTACTTTGTAGCCAAGATAATGTACTGCCACCTTGTATTCTCCAGGATTCAATCCACTAATTACGTATTTTCCAAATTCATTTACAATGCTTTGGTGGCTTGTGTTTACAATAAAAACACTGGCACCCGTGGCATAATGATCTGAAGTGAGTTTTACCTCGCCCGAGATGGAATATTTTTGAGCTTTTACCGGAAGGGTGAATAAAAAACAACAGAACAATATAACCAGGTAATGCTTCATAATCGCTTATTTTCAAAAGATAAAATCCACGGTTTGTGGCCAATACTATAAGATTGAGCCGCCAGGTTCACTTCCGGATCTATTAAAAGCCTGCTGCCACTACCGTTTAATGTAGCATAAACTTTGGCATAAACTTCCGCTTGCTGGTATCCTTTTTTTTCAAATTCTTTTTGTAAAAACTTAGAAAATTGTAAAATCATATCTGGCTGGGTGGCCATCATTTTTTCTTGCGCCGGTGTTAGGTACTCGTAAGGGCTTACAATAAGACGAATTTAAATATCTTTAACGCTATCTAATTCCGGATATGCTACTATTATTTTATCAAGAGCTGCATTTAAACTGCTCACGGAAACAGTCCAGAAATCTCCGTCAGTTCCAAAATCATTGTTCAAAATAGCATCGATGTTAGATTGGCTTATTTTCTTTTGCGGATGGTATTTTAATGCCATTACAAAATTGTAAGCTTCCGATAGGTCATGGAAAAGCGAACCAATATCGTTAGCGCTCAAATCCTTTTTACTGTTATTGATATAATGAATTGAAGTAGCAGCTACCATTAACTCCAATTGCTCGTAAAGTTCGTTTCGCTGCTGATTTTTGGCTTGCATGTCCCCGGCTTCTATGGCTGCTCTGCCAGTAAGAAAAGCATTCTTGATAGCTGCATAAATATCCAGTTGTTCCGGAGTAGTATTCAAGGCTGGTCCGGCATACTTCGCCCAATATTTATCATCATCATTTCTGGGAAAATCGGTAGGCGCTCCATAATAACCGAAAGCTTCATCCCAATGGTGCTCCATGGACGTGTAATTTTTGCCTTCTACAAGGTCAGTATTTTCTACTGTATTACCTATTCTACCGTCAGTTAAATAAGTATTATATATTTGATGCAGAAAAACAGCTCCCATCAAGCCTTTTTCTATGAATTGGGTATATTCCCAACCTTTTTCATTTACCAGGATGAATTTTCCTGAAGTACCTCTTTCAATTCTTCCTGCCACGCCATCAGCTGCTTCGGTAGGATTGGCTACATAGGCCTTACTGGTATTTTCAGCTTCAATAAACAGGTCTTTAAACCACTGCACGTCTGCAAGAAAAGTTTTATCTTCCAATTCTTTGCCACTTGCATTCAAATCCTGATTAGCGAAAGGATTGTTTTCATCCCCTGAATCACATGCTAATCCTGGGGATTTTATTATGCAATTTTTTTATTTATCTACTAGCTTCACCTTTAGGTGTTTCTCCAATTGGCACTATTTTGTAGATAGCCCCCGGACTTTCTACTGCCACATAGATGTAATCATCATTACCCATTTCAAGGGCTCTTACCCTTCCTACATTGGGCAATAGCTTTTCTTCTCCCGTAACTTTGTCATTTTCAATGGTGGTAAGGTTCACGTATTTAAATCGTAAGGAGCCTGTCAAAATATGACCTTTCCATGGTTTGTAGCGATCACCGGTCACGAATGTCATTCCGCATGGAGCTATGGAGGGTACCCAATATATTTTAGGTTGTGCCATACCTTCCATTTGAGTTTTGTGGGTAAAGCTGGTACCATTGTAATTAATACCATACGAAATGGTAGGCCAGCCATAGTTTACACCAGGTTCTATCAGGTTAATCTCGTCGCCGCCGCGAGGGCCATGTTCATGTTCCCATATTTTTCCGGTGGCAGGGTCCATCACTACGCCTTGAGGATTGCGATGCCCGTAAGAATAAATGGTGGGCATGGCGTCTTTTTCATTTACAAATGGGTTATCGTCAGGAATGCTGCCATCATCATTCAGGCGGTGAATCTTACCACAATGGTTGTCGAGGTACTGTGGGTTGCGATTACGATTACCTCTATCCCCAACCGACACAAATAGGTAACCGGCTTTGTCAAATTGAATTCTGGAACCATAGTGATGCCGTGTAGTACTGTATGGCAATGCTACAAAAATATCTTCACCTTCAACCAATCGATTACCATCCAGCTTTGCCTTATGCACGGCAGTAGTGGCTAACTGTTTACCACCCAATTTTTTTTGCTTCGAATAAGTGAGGTAAATTATTCTATTATTGGCAAAATCAGGATGCAGCGTTACCTCCATTAAACCACCTTGTCCTTTTGCCACTACATCCGGCACATTGGCAATGGCTTGCAGTTGCTTGGTGGCAGTAAGTCTGTACAAAGCACCAATTCGATCGGTAATCAGCATGTCATCATTTGGCAAGAAAGCCATAGCCCATGGGTGCTCCAATCCATCCAAAACTGTTTCCAGCGTGTAAATCATTCGTTCTGACTGAAAAGTATCACTAGGGTTAAATTCCTCCTTGGCAAAATCATAAGTGGCCACATCATTCATAGCATTCCAAATGTAGCCTACCAGGTTACCGATTTCTTCATTAGAAAATGTTGTTTCAAACGAGGGCATTCCCTGATCGGGATAGCCTACTTTAATCGCTTTAGTCAGATCTTCCTTTTTGCGATTTCGTGAGTACTGCTGATCGGCAAAGGATTTCATGTATTCTCCATGGCAGCCAGCACAATAGTTCGCATAATTAACTTTGGCATTTCCAAAGTCATGAGCAACTGTGTCTTCATAAAGATAATTTGTGTTAACTTCTTTTTGCGTGGGTTTAGAACCCGTGAAGTACAATAGAAAAGATAATAAAATAAGTGTAAATGCTTTTAACATATGCTATATATTTGGGCTTATAAAATAAAAATTTTTGTAGAACACGAAGGTAATGATTTTTTTGTAAATGATTATCCTCATGATTGGTAATGCAATTTGTAAATAGTAGCTATGAATAGTTATCTCTCTATGATTCCTTTGGATAATACCAGCCTCAATGTTTTCATTGTAGCCCTGATCACCGCTTTAGCTACCGGATTAGGAGCTGTACCTTTTTTCTTCATCAAAAATATTCCGAAAAAATGGCTTGGATATGCTAATGGTGTTGCTGCCGGATTAATGCTTGCCGCCAGTTTCAATTTGGTGCAAGAAGGTCAGGAGTATAGCCTTTGGCGCACCATGGCAGGTCTTATTGCTGGATTAGTTTTCATTACCATCAGCCAGAAAAAACTAAGTGAACGCAGCGACCTGCATATTGGCGCCCTTGAAGGCGCAAATGCATTAAAAGCATTACTTATCGTAGGTGTGATGACCATCCACAGTTTTGCAGAGGGTATTGGCGTAGGCGTCTCTTTTGGCGGTGGAGATAGTTTTGGATTGTTTATTTCCGGTGCTATCGCGGTGCACAATATTCCCGAAGGATTAGCTATAAGCCTGGTGTTGATACCCAAAAATATTTCAGTTACAAAAGCCATGTTTTGGAGTATTATTTCCAGCATTCCTCAACCGCTTTTAGCCGTGCCGGCATTTTTATTTGTAGAAGCCTTCAATCCTTATTTACCGGTAGGTCTTGGTTTAGCCGCGGGTGCCATGATTTGGATGGTTTTTTCGGAGATTCTTCCTGATGCTTTGGAAGATGGAAAAAAGGAAAATGTGGCCATAATCGTAACAATTGCCATAGCTGCCATGGTTATCTTTCAAACTTTATTAAAAGCCTGATTGAATTGTTGCATCAAAAGTTACATACTAATTTTTACAAACGAGATGATGTAGTAGGTATAAGCAAGGAGCTCTTGGGTAAATACCTTTGTACCCATATAGACGAATGGTACACTTGCGGCATGATAGTGGAAACAGAAGCCTACAGTGGCCTCAATGATAAAGCTTGTCATGCCCACCTGAACCGGCGCACCAAAAGAACCGAAATAATGTATGCTCCCGGAGGTGTGGCCTATGTTTATCTTTGCTACGGCATCCATTATCTTTTCAATATCATTACTAATGTTAAGGATAAAGCCGATGCAGTGCTAATAAGAGCTGTAGAACCTGCTGATGGCTTGGATGTGATGCTACAAAGGAGAAAAATGGAGAAGTTGGCTCCTAAAATTACTGCAGGTCCGGGTACGGTGAGTCAAGCACTGGGTATCAATAAAAGCCATTATGGTGAAAGCCTGACCAGTGAAACCATTTGGATTGAAGACAGGAGCATCGTAATTGCTGATTCTGAGATCATCGCCAGCCCACGTGTGGGTGTAGCTTATGCCGAAGAAGATGCCCTCCTACCCTGGCGGTTTCGGGTAAAAGGCAATATTTATACCAGCAAAGCCAAATAATTTGTCATGTTTTTCTTACAGATTCTAACTAATTAATTATTCTGGTTTGCCTAATTTTTATTTATATTATCATAAAGGGATTTGAGGAAAGGAGAACATGTAAAAAAAGCCTGATTTTAAATTTACCAGGCTTCTAAAAACAATAATTTATTTCCTTGTTTTTCTTTTCTTTGCCAAAGATGCGGCAAGAAAATCCTCTTCATATTTTTCCTGAACTCTTTTAACTTGATTTGGCGCCAGTCTTTTTTGTAAAATTTCACTTAAAATATTGGTTACAAGAAGTTCGTTTTGACCAATTTTATCACCAAATACTTCATCCAAAATTAATTCATCAATAGTAGAAGGGTCAACAAACTCGTAATTACCGGTCATTCCAGGTTTTGGCTCTACAAATTCACCAGTATCTTTATCTCTAATCAGCATACCTTCTTTTTTCATTTTTACTAGCTCAAGTACTTTCTTTGCTTCTATCATTTCTATTAAACTTTAGTGGGTTTTAAAAAATCTTATAATGTTGCTGCTAAGATAGTAATATATTATAAAATAAACAACGAATGTTGCAACATCTATTGGTAAAAATTTTATCTATTATTAAAATATTCTTTATTAGAAATACACACAAATGTAAAAAATGTTTAATGTTTATTCAATAGCAAATTTTGTAATTGGTAATCATGATATGTAATTGATGTTTGTTTTAATAATTATTATACATTATTTTATTCGTCATTACTCCTTAAGTTTTCAGAAGGGTTACTTATGGCTGCTTTATACGTTTGAAATGTTACTGTTGTCAAGGTTATTAATAAAACTATTACAACAGGTAAAATTAATTGCCACCAGCTTATTTTTATACTATAAGCAAAAGTTTCAAGCCAATAATTTAGTAACCAGATAGTTAAAGGAATTATTAATATGCAACCAATTACTACTAACCATCCATACCCCCTATTAAGGAGTAATAGTAAATTTTTAATTGTAGATCCGTAGACTTTTCGAATACTTATTTCTTTCTTTCTTTTTTCTACCATATAACCAGCTAGACCATATAGGCCTAAACAGGTAATGATAATGCTAATAGCTGCAAACAATCCTATGCTTTCAAATAATTTTTTTTCTGAATGATAAAATTTTTCAAATTTTTGATCTACAAAATCATAGCTGAAAGCTACTTCACCTTCTAGTTTTTCCCATTCATCTGCTATATATTTTATTGTTTCTTGTGTATTATCACCTGCTATTCTGGCTGATATGTACCATTTATTATAGTCTGAAAGCATAAACATAGCAGGTTTTATTTCATAATGTAAAGGCTGAAAATGAAAGTTATTAACAACCCCAACTACCCGGAATTTTTCATTACAGTCTTCACAATATCTTATTGTTTTATTCATAGGGCTTTCCCATCCGGCAGCATTTACGAATTCCTGATTTACAATTACAGCACTTGAGTCAGAAGTAAGCTCTTCATTTAAATTCCGACCTTCTATAATTTCTAGTTCGTAGGTATCAGCAAAATTAGCATCAGTCATAAAGATGGTGGTAAGTAAACTTTTCTCATTGTAATCCTGAGGATATATTTTTCCGGAATTATTTGTATATCCATTGCCCAGAATATCAGTGCTAACTGTTACTGATTGTACATTACTACTTTGCATTAATTCTTGCTTAAATGTTTGTAAATGGTCTATAATTCCAGGTGCATTACTAATAGGAATTACTACCACCTGTTCTTTATTGAAGCCAAGTTCCTTATTTTGCATGTAGGCTGTTTGTGAAAAAATAATAAAAGTAGAAGCAATTAATCCTATAGCTACAGTAAAATGAAATACAATTAAAGCTTTTCTGACAATAGCTCCTTTTCCAAAACCAGGATTATTTTTTAAGGACCTGGATATACTAAAACCTGACATAATGAACGCTGGATAAAGGCCTGCTGCCAATGAAATTGTAACTACTAATAACATTGAAAATATTGTTAACTCCTGCCAACTAAATAATACCATAGACTCATTTTGGCCAATCAAGTTAAGGAAAGATGGCCAGGCAAGTGATGCAATGGCTCCAGCAAATATTAATGCTGTAATTGTAAGTAATGTAGACTCGGCAAGAAACTGAAAAATTAACTGTCCTCGTTTTGCTCCCAGTACTTTTCTTGTTCCCACTTCCCTGCCCCTGGATGTAGCTTTGGCGGTAGTAATATTTATGTAATTGATAATTGCCACTACCAAGATAAATATTCCAATTATTTGTAATATTTGCAAGTTTTGAAAATTACCAGATTTGAAAAGATCAGTAAATTGAACTTTGGATGAATGTAAATAAATTGCTGAAAGTGGTTGCAAAAGTAATTTATCTTCGTCAGTTGCATAACTTACGTTTTTATGAAACCAAGATGTTATTTCGTTCTCTAACTTACTTATTTCTTCACTCGGTTTCACCTTGATATAATTATAAACAGATTGTATGTACCAGTCGCTAAATTTCCCTCCTTCTACTGTTGTAGAATTATAATTAATAAAAGCATCATAATTTACATGAGTATTGGGAATTTTTTTCACTACCCCGGTTACGATCAAATTTACCCCCCCTGCCATTTCGAGGGTAATCAATTTACCCATCGGATCCAGGTTGTCAAATAAATTTTTGGCAAGTTTATCCGTAATCACTACCGAGTTGGGCATTTTTAAAGCAGTAGATTCACTACCTTTAAGTAATGGAAAATCAAAAAAATTAAATAATTCAGGAGTAGAAAGCACTGCTGTATTGCCATTAATTTTTTTTCCTTCATATCCTAAATTGTAGTTGTTACCCATGGGTCTGATAGTAAGGATTTCCTCAATAGCTGATGAATTCATTGCTATCCCTTCTCGTAAAGGAAAAGAGGTAAGACCTACTACGCGACTAGAATTTTCCTCGTAAGGTTGTTGATACAATATTCTAAATACATTTTGGGAATTCTTGTGAAAAGTATCATAGGATTTTTGCTGATGTACAAAAGTGGCTATTAACAAAAATGCGCCGATGCCGATGGCAAGACCGATTATATTGATTACATTAAACAGCTTCTTTTTAGCCAGGTTTCTGTAAGCAATCAAGAGATAATTTTTTATCATAGAAAATAATTTTAGATTGGTTTTAAGCATGCCAATATCTATGCCATGTTATACAGGTACTTCATACAGGGGTTTAAAAACCGCTAATTGTTCATAATTGAACGTCATTATCCGCCAGCGAACATACAGCATTGGTAAACAATGGTAATAGCCAAATGATTGCTTTGGTAATGAAGAAAGAAAATCTGCCTTATAAAATGTGCCCGGTATGTAAAAGACCATTCGTCTGGCGTAAAAAATGGCGCAAATCGTGGGATGAAGTAAAATATTGTAGTGAGCGTTGTAAACGCAATAAAACTAGCTTAACGGTTAGCTAATCTACTATCAACAGAGTATTTTCCGGCACCTGTTAAAAATAATGAGATAAAAGGAATGGCATAAATTAATGCGAATTCCTTTTTTGACCACGGATCTGCACCATGAATGATAAATGCAGCTACTAGCATGGTGATAATGAGAGGAACAACGGCAAACCGGGTGAAAAACCCAACCATTACCAATATAGAACATATAAATTCTGCAAATACTGCAAATAAATAGCTGATTTCACTGCCCAAACCCAAGGGATCAGAAAAAGAATTAAAGGACTTTGAAAAAGAGGCTAATTTAGGCAAACCATGCTGCAGCATCATAAAACCGCCAATAAATACTCTAAGAATCAATAAACCCAGATCGATATTGTAGTAAGCTTTTATAGATTTCATAAGGAAAAAATATAATGATTAAAAATGATTGCGCTGACAAATTTAATGTCATACAATCATTTTTTATATTATTTACAAATATTTCTGTACTGTAATATCAAACATCATCCGATCGCTATTCATAACTTTTGCTTTAATAGCTCCCTTAAAACCCGCAGCATTTTGAAACAAAATTATACATGGAACACTGGAGTTGCCAAAGCTATTCTGTCCATTTGTAATTGTAAGACTCTCCAATGATTCACTATCAGTTATGGCATCAAATTGTTCAATGGTAAATACATCATCGGGATAATTAGGATAATTATCTACGACCACATTTTGTCCTTGAGGTATTTGTAATCCATCATTAGCCTCATCTTTTGGATTATCAAAAAAATACATGGTATTACCAAAATTAATGAACAATAAGTCAATGAGAGAGCCATTAGCACTATTAACTTCACTGTCTTTATAAATTTTACCAGTAACAGTAGAAAAACAACGTCCATATTCTGTACTTGTACCATCCATGGCCAATTCAATATCTTTGAAAACTTTTACGCCATTTTTTCCTGCTATTTGTACTTTCTTTGTAAATATATTAGATTCAGATCCTCTGGTTGCCTTAAGTTTAATAGTGAACTCTCCTGCTTTATCTACATTAATTACAGGATTTTTAATAGTCAAACTATCTTTGTCTGCACCTTCACTAAATATCCATAAATAGCTTTCTGCATCATTGGAAGATTTATTTTCTAAGGTTACGGTAGCATTGGGAGAATCACCGCTAACTTCAACTTCAAAATTGGCAATTACCGGATCTTCTGAAGGAGTACATGCTGTAGCAACCAGTGCCAGCATAATTGTAAATAAATATAACTTGGTTTTCATTTTGATTTTTTTATGTGATTAAATTTTTACCAAGTTATATTCATTGTTAAAATCATAAAATCAATATAATTTTAATTTACTACTCGAGTGACTTTTTTAACTTATAAAAATATTTATACTTTCAGGTCAGGATATTCCAATGGTAATTTTTGTAATGTGCTCAATACTTTTTGTGCAATGATATTTCTAGCATACCATTTTTTATCTGCCGGTACAATTATCCATGGAAATGGCTTACTACATTTATCAAATACCTGCTGATAATAATCATGAAATTTTTCACGGTGCTGAGTGGAAAGAAAATCATCCTCACTGAATTTCCAATGTTTATCAGGTCTCATCAACCTTTTTTTAAACCGTTTCTTTTGTTCCTCTTCGGATACATGCAGGTAAAATTTTAATACCGTAGTTCCATTTGATTTTAACAAGTCTTCAAAGTGATTGATATGTTCAAATCTTTTTTCTGCTGTTTTATCGTCAATAATGTCTTTTATTCTGGTAACCGTTACATCCTCATAATGAGATCTATTGAAGATTTGAACCATGCCTTTACGTGGAGTATGTTTATGAATTCTCCACAGAAAATCATGTTGTAACGCTATTTCTGTAGGTTGGGCAAACCCTTTTACTTTCAAACCCATCGGGTTTACTATTCTAAAAATCTTTTTTGTAGCGCTATTTTTACCACTAGCGTCTAATCCTTGCAATACAACCAGTAGGCTATGTTTGGCTTGAGCGTATAATGTATCCTGTTCATCAGCTATTTTGTCAAAAATTTCTTTATTTTGTTTCTTTATATCGCTTTTATCAATATTTTTTTCAGGAACAGTAGCTTGTTCTTTTAATATATTTTTCATTATATAAATAGTTATAAATTAAGGAAGTACAATATCTTTTATTCCGCTTCTGATACCACTCCACCAATAATAGAAAAACGAGCGGGTTTCAGTCTTATTAAAAGATACTTCGGCATTTGAGCTGTTATTTTTTTTCAAGTTATTTTCTGCAATTAAGCTACTTAGTGCTTTTAAAAAGGGTGCCGATTCTCCTGGTTCTTCTTCAAATATCAATTGCATATCTTGATAAGCCATATCCACGGTACCGCTTCAGTGCCAAATTTTAACGCCGAGTATAATATTAACAAGAGGATTCAATTTGAAAGTTTTTTAATACTATTTAAAGCTAACTGGTGGCCTACTCATATGTTTTGCTGCACAAAGATGGAGAGAGTTAGATTAAACTAATGACTTGAATTTTTGCATTAATATTTTAGGCCATTGCTTGGTGTTTTTGTTGCTTCCTACTAATTCGCCATAGGGTTGCAAATGTGGCACGTTATCAAAATAAATTTTAACCATTGCCAATAGTGGTACAAATATTATCATGCCTGCAATACCCCATATCGCATTTCCAATAATTACGATGAGAATAATAGCCAATGGACTTAAATTTACTTCCGAACCAAGAATCACTGGCTCCAACACGTAGCTTTCAATTAGTTGAATAATAACGATAAAAGTAGTAAATAGCAAAAATTCCGTAAGAGAATACCCCGTAAGTAGTACCACGATTATTGGTAACAAGCCAGAAATAAAAGGGCCGATATAAGGAATAACAGTAATAACAGTACCCACTACAGTAAGTAAAATAAAATATTTAATATCAAAAGCCAGGAATAAGATCACATACATTATGGCTAATATTGACATAACTTTTATTCTACCCCACAAGTATTGGTTGGCAACTTTGCTTACACGTTCTACCACATCGCGGGTTTTTTCATGATTTTTTTCAGGCAGTACTTTTTTGATAAACAAGGTGTATTTACCGCGATTGAGCAACATTAAAAATATATAAATATGAACGAGCAAGAATCCTATTAAAAGACTCATAAGCTCTGTAACTACACTTTCCACCAATTTTTGCGCAGAAGTAGACATTTTCTGGCTGTTTTCTTCAATGTATTTTACTTGTTCTTCATAAGGTATTCCCAACTTACTTTCGATAAAATTTTGAATTTCACGCAAATGCTTTACCAGCTTTTCTTGAAGCTGGGGTAAATCATCAACAAAAAAACCAAACTGATTTAAAAATAAAATAAATACTCCACTGGAGATTACAAAAAATAGTAAAACAGCTAGCGTCGATGACATGCCTCTATTCATCCATCGCTCCAGTTTATCTGCAACTGGCCTTAACAACGTGGCCAGCAATATACCAAAGAAAAAAGGAATTAAAATGGAATCGGCAAAGTGTAATCCCCCTAAAAGTAGAAAGAGAAATAACAATACTTTGATAGATAAGCCTAAGGATATACTTTTCATGAATGATGAGCAAGATTAGTTATCGATTTAACTTATCACTACAAAGCTTGTTTAAAAATCAGAACTAACTGGGTAAAACATAATGTCGGAAAGCTTTAAGCAGATTAACCGATTTCACCTTTATGAAAAAACCGATTGATCAAATCAATTTCACTCGATAAGGCTTCTTTCAAAGAACCCTCAAATACAACCCTCCCTTTATCTAAAAATATGATGCGATCTGCAAGACGCATGATACTGGCTACTTCGTGGGTAACCAACACTACACTTATTCCCAGTTGATTTTTAAGATTTAAAATTAAATTGTCCAATGAAGCTAGAGAAATAGGATCCAGACCTGCCCCCGGCTCATCGCAAAATAAAAGTGGAGGATCCAAAGCAATGGCTCTTGCTAAGGCTGCTCTTTTAAGCATACCTCCACTCAATTCAGAAGGATACAAATCGTAGGCATGTGCTAAATTAACCAAATTCAGCTTGAGCCTAATCACTTTTTCAAGTAATTCACCTGAAAGATTGGTATGTTGTTCAATAGGAAGCGCTACATTTTCTGCAACGGTCATCGAGTTTAGCAGCGCACCATTTTGGAAAAAAACGCCTATTTTATGATATAAATTTTCCTGTTGCTTTTCTTCGATGGAAGCCAAATTGCGATCAAGTACCTTTACTTCTCCCTCCTGTACAGCCATTAAACCTATTAAATGCTTAAGTATGGTTGTTTTACCAGATCCACTTCCTCCTAAAATAACCGTTACCTGGTTAGGATAGATAGAAAATGAAACATCTTCCAACACTTGTCGCTCGCCAAAAGTGACTTGCAAATTGCTTACTTTTATAATTTCTTGCCGATCCATCTAATAAAATAATAAACCAAATATACTATCTGCGATAATTACCAGGGTGATTGCCACAACTACGGCTGAAGTTGTTACTTTACCCACACCTTCAGCACCTTTGTCTACACGAAAACCGTAATAACAGCCTGTAAGTACTATAATACCTGCAAAAAACAAGCTTTTGGCAAATCCGGTCAAAATATCACGAATAAAGAGAGATTCACTCATCCGGTTAATGAAAATATCGGGTGAAATATCCAGGTAAAAATATGCAACAACCATCCCTCCTATTATACCCATTAAATTTGCCAACACTACCAAAAAAGGTAAAGTAAAAATAGCCCCGTACATTTTTGGAACTACCACAAACCTAATGGGATTTAAAGCCATGGTGGTGAGCGCATCCAATTCTGAAGTTACCTTCATGGTGGCTATCTCTGCCGCGATAGCCGAGCCACTACGACCAGCCACCAATATAGCAGTGATTAAAGGACCCATTTCCCGCATCATAGCAATTACAGTGAGATCTACAATGTAGATATTGGCGCCAAAACTACGTAGCTGAGCTGCTGATTGCAAAGCCAATACAAGTCCAATAATAAATGCAAGTGTAGTTACAATAGGCACTGCTTTTACTCCTATTATAACCGCTTGATTATAAAATTCACCTTTTCTGCGAGATTTAGTGGAGAATAAGTCATGCAGGGTCCAGTAAAAAATATCTGCTGTTAGTACAATAAATTTTACTACATCTTGCCAAAAACTCCAGGCTTTATCGCCCACGCGTACTAGATAATGTTCTTTATCAGCTTTTTCTTCAGCCTGGGTGGAGGCTAATGAAAAGATGGAAAGCTTCTTTTCTACCGTTTCCGAAAGATTTTCATAAATAACCTCAACATTCTTCTTTTCAAAATGGTGCTTTATTAATTCTACTACCGTAATACCTGCAGAATCAATAGCTTCTACTTCATTAAAATTTATATGAAGTTTATCTTTTTTGTATCCTTTTAAAAATTCTTTGCTCTGCTGATAAAATTGCTCAACTTGATCTATCTCTAATTTTTGTGGTAAGCTAAGCTTGGAGTCCACTACATGAAATTGATTATAACTTTTTACCGGCTCATTCATTCAGTTTCTATTTATCCTATTGCTTAGATAATTCATTGCGCATTTTGTCACTTAAGCGTGTAAGTTCCTGATTGAGAATTTTATTAATTACCCCGGCAAATAAATTCAAATCATTTCTTTCTAATACTTCATATCTATCGAAATGATATTCTAGGACGGTTTCATTTGTAAAAGCATTTAGCAAATTGAATTGGACATTTAAATGTGCAGCTAAATCATTACTTTCTGCTACTGTTTCTATTTGCAAAACACTGGTGGTTAGCAAATAATCAGGCTCCATAGTAATACGTGCATCTACTTGCTTAAACAGATTTTGATTTTTTAAGTCATGCTCAATTACTTTAGTAATTAATACTTCTGGTGACACGGCCCATTGGTGACGATTGTAATAAATGATTTGATGAGATTCACTGCGATGTGCAATTCTACTGGAAGCAAATGCCGGATATATTTCCACGGGGGCTACCTGGCAAGCAAGATCAAGAAAGTAATTGGTATTTGATACGGCAACAGTGGCTTTGGCAAGTGGCTCGATAAGATAAAACTTGTTTTCTATTTTACGTTTTGCACATGCCGTAAAAATGCATGTAGCAATAAAGATATAACTTAATAATTTCATGTTATTTAAGATTTTTATCCGCGCCTCTTGCCGGTTTAGTTCCTCTAATTAGCACCGAAGGGTCATTATTAATAATTCTACTGGTTCGCTCAAGATTTTGCATTGTAGATTTTAGCAAAGCCATACTTTCTGAAAAATCCTGACTTCCTCTATCCAGATCACTGTCAATTTTAGAAATTAAAGTTTGGGTCTGATTTATTGCATTGTCCAGATCATAAATCAACTTTTTAATATCCGTTTTTTCCAAATCCATTGCCACTTTTCTGGCACTTCCTAAAATCTGATTAATTGTATCACTTTCTACCACGCTATTTATTTTAGCCGATGTTTGGCGGAAGAGTTCACTGGTAGCAAGTAAATGCTCGCTTATCTGGCCAGTGCTTTCAATTGTTTTATCTATTTGATCTCGATTGGCATCCACTACGTCGTTAAGCTTACCTAAAAAGATATCTGCCCTATAGGTGAGCTCAGAGATATTACGAGCCGTACGGGTAATACTGTCAGCCATATAGCCAATTTTGTTTAATTTTTCGGGCCGGGTAAATTGCTGTAAATTATTTAACACGTTTTCCAGTTTTTCGGCGATAACTTCTGCCTTGCCGGTAATTTCTTCAGTCATGGAAGTTCCAGCTGGTATCTGACCACCCTTAGCTATTGATTTAGCTTGATTAGAGCCACCTCTTAATTCAATCGTCTTTAATCCAGTTATACCCACGGTCGCGATATCGGCTCGTACGTCTTGTTTTATGGGAGTATCAGGTTTTAAAGCTACCTTTATTATTATCTGGTTAACATTTTTAGGGTCTATTTTGATATTCTGAACACTTCCAACTTTAATACCCAAAAACTTAACAGGACTACCTACCTCAAGCCCATTAACTGATACTCCACTATAGGAAATGTAGTAAACATCTCTTTTCTGAAAAAACTGCTGTGAAGTAAATAAGCCTGCCATTATAAGTAAAACAGCAGATGTTACAACCAGAAATAATCCCAGTCTGAATTTTTGTGCTCGGTTTTTCATAAGTTGTTTAAAAATAAATTTTTGCTAAATATAAGATAAAATGAATGGAATATTGGCATGAGTAGTAAAAAATTATGGTTCTATGTGAAATTGTGTGGAATAGTTGAATTTTAACTTATTGTTTGTTATTGTATTATTTTCACAATCTTTGTCCACATAATTAAGTTGGTTTAAAGCTAAGATTTCTGCTATTTCACTCCACCCCCTGGCTCCACCCCAAATACCCAAATAATGTTGATTTGTTTATTCGTTTATTTGCTTTTG
>CAZQEZ010000082.1:0-19786 GCA_964592475.1 uncultured Roseivirgaceae bacterium | reverse complement strand
ACACATTAAAAAAGGCCAGCGAATCACTCCGCCAGCCTTGTTAAACCCTAAAACCATAATGTGAGACAAAGATATAAAAAATTTTAAAAGAGTCAATAGCCGTGTAATATTTTAATTGATAATGTTTGTTTTTCCCCCTCATCACCATATACTTCTGTGCCAGCCTTTGCAGCTGTATCCTTTCAAAGTCTGTCATGATAAATTGGTCATCCTGGCTGAATAGCTGGTTGAGTTGCATGGATTTCTCCCGGTAACACTGTGACTATTTGCGGTAGATGAGATTGGCCGTCATAGAGCGTTTTTTGATCATGTCTTCAAGTACTGGTAAAGCAAGTTTTATCGGTTATTCCTAACTACTTAAGGTTAAATAACTCCTTATTTAACCTTAATCTATAAATTTAATACTATATTTAACTCGATTTAACAATACGATTAAATACGTGTTAAATATTCTTTATTTTCTAAACGACAACTAAACGCATTTACAACCATGAAAAACTTAATTTATCTACTTGTGGCAGGCTGGCTATTTTCGGCTTGTAATACAGGCACTAAACAAAACGAAGACACCACTGACACTTTATCCACCGAAAGCGAAGCCATGGAAATGACCGTTTCATTGCAAGAAGTATGGGCAACTGACACAGTGATGATGACTCCCGAATCGGTCATTTACGATAAGGAAAATGATGTACTATACGTGGCCAACATTGCTGGTGTACCGCCAACTGCCATTGATGGCGATGGATTTATTTCCCGAATGAATACTAAAGGCGAAATAATTGACATGCAATGGGTTACCGGCTTAAATGGCCCAAAAGGCATGGGGATACTTGGCACCACATTATATGTAACTGATATCAACGAGCTGGTAGCAATAGACATTGAAACCGGCGAAATTACCAATAAATACCCGGTAGAAGGGGCTACATTTCTCAATGACGTCACAGTTTCTCCCGATGGCATAGTATATTTTACTGACAGTGATAATGCTACCATTCACATGCTGGAAAATGATGAGGTTTCGGTATTTCTGCAAGGAGACATGCTCAACCGGCCAAATGGTCTTTTCTACGAACCGGATTTTCTAATGCTGGCTTCAAGTGGAGATGGGCAAGTGAAGAGGGTTAGCTTTGCCGATAAATCAGTAGAAGTGCTAGCAGAGGGTGTACCTAGTGGCGATGGTATTGTACCGGATGGTGATGGCAATTACCTGGTATCCATTTGGAAAGGTGGCCTGTTTTTTCTGGATGGTGAAAGCTGGGAAATTACACAATTGATGGATACAGAAGATGAAATGAATACCGCTGATATTGAATATATTATCGATCAAAACCTTTTATTGGTGCCTACTTTTTTTGATAAAAGGGTGGTGGCATATGAGCTGGTGAAGAATAATTAAATTTGCCAAAAGCCTGCTATAGGCTATAGTAATCCGGAATAAAAAATGGGCTTTTTTCTTTCAGCTCATTTTTTGTAATCGGGTATCGGAAAGCAGATCATGGTGGCCAACACGGGAATGCAAAAAGCTGATCACATCAATAAAGATGGTCCTTATCCAGCTGCGGATCAGCAATTGCTTAAATGATGGCTTTAGCCCCTCATCATTTACTACTTTATAACCGGTGACTAACTTGCCCAAAGTACGCTGAAACAATCCCTCCAACACTAAATAATAACCAAATTCAACTATGATATAAATAAAGTAAAAAGAGAGGTCGTCAGCCCCCAACCCAGTAGAAAGCCAGTAGACCATCAAGATTATATAAGAGATGAATAGAATAGTGCCGTAATCAATCACATAGTGCAAGAGCCTGATTCTACGACGAGGGATTGTGGTCTGCTTTTTCATCGGTTCTAATTTATTTTAG
Source organism: uncultured Roseivirgaceae bacterium (assembly GCA_964592475.1). Classification (GTDB taxonomy): domain Bacteria; phylum Bacteroidota; class Bacteroidia; order Cytophagales; family Cyclobacteriaceae; genus CAZQEZ01. The sequence continues at coordinate 17,915 of CAZQEZ010000082.1, read as the reverse complement.
GCAATATTACATAATTTATTGACCATTTGAAGATGCCAGTACCGACGAAATGGAAAGTAAAGACTTGTTTTTAAATCCCATCTATTCTACCTAATTTTATGCCCTAAAAAGTTTATACCATGTACACAACCGACCCTGAAAATTCTATATTCAATATCGCTGCTCAGTTTGTTAATTTTACCAATCAAAATATTTTTCTTACCGGTAAAGCCGGTACCGGTAAAACTACTTTTTTGCGTTACATAAAAAATACTAGTCATAAAAATAAAATTGTAGTAGCACCTACCGGCGTAGCGGCCATGCATGCAGGTGGAAGCACCATACATTCCTTTTTTCAAATGCCTCTGGGATCATTTGTGCCAGAGCAAATGCAACAAAACTTTTCTGAGAGGGAAAATTTTTTTAATAAACAAACATTACTAAAAAACCTCAGGCTGAATAAGACCAAAATCAACATCATTAGAGCCCTGGATCTGCTGATTATTGATGAAGTTTCTATGGTAAGGGCCGATTTGCTGGATGCTCTTGATGTTATTCTCAAATCAGTGAGAAAGCGGCAATGGCAGCCTTTTGGTGGGGTACAAATGCTCTTTATTGGCGATCTATCGCAGCTGCCCCCGGTGGTAAAAGATTACCAGTGGCGAGTTTTATCCCAATTTTACAAAAGTCCGTTTTTCTTTCACGCCCATTCGCTCAATCAAAATCCCCCATTATATCTTGAATTAAAGAAAATTTATCGTCAAACAGCTAAAGACTTTATACAACTGCTCAATAAAATCAGGCTTTGCCAGGCTGGCAAAGAAGATCTTGAGCTGCTTAATAGCTACTACAAACCTGCATTTGTGCCAGATGGTGATGAAAATTACATTATTTTAACTTCTCATAATGCAAAAGCAGATCAGATTAATCAAAGTCGACTAGAAAAATTGAAAGGGACAGCCTTTAGCTATAAAGCTGATATTGAAGGCAACTTTAGTGAAAGTGCCTATCCTGCAGAAGAAAAGCTGCTCCTTAAAAAAGACGCTCAAGTCATGTTCATCAGAAATGACCATAGTGAGGAAAAGCGATATTATAACGGAAAAATAGGCACCATAAGTAATATTAGCAATGAAAATATAGAAGTAGAATTTCCTGATGAAAGTGAGCCCTTACTTTTAGAGAAGGTTACATGGGAAAATCAGCGATATGCTTATAATGAAGAAACTGAATCGATTGAAGCCGAAACCGTAGGTAAGTTTTCACAATTTCCCATACGATTGGCCTGGGCCATCACCATACACAAAAGTCAAGGGCTTACTTTTGAAAAGGCCATCATCGATGCTGGCAGATCTTTTGCACCCGGTCAGGTTTACGTGGCACTCAGCCGCCTCACCACGCTAGATGGCTTAATTTTATATTCGAAAATTGAGCCCAAAAACATAATGAATGATAATGATGCTGCTAATTTTGCTAAAACTGAATTGGCAGAAATTGATTTGAAGTCACAACTGCAGCAATCACAAAAAGAATATATCCATAACATTTTGATGGTTTCCTTCGAATGGCAAGAATTGATAGGCTTGTTTGAAGATTTTAAAGAGGGCTTGGAGAAAAGAAAAATTCCTGAAAAAAATGAAGCCGTAAAGCTAATGAACCTTCTAACTGATAATTTAATTGAGCAAAAAAAGATTGCCGATAAATTTTTGCCAGAAATGAAGAAAGCTTTGGAGTCCGCGGCAACCGATGGTTATGAACATTTGCATGAGCGTATCGAAAAGGCTTTTAAGTACTATGACCAACGGTTGAAAAACGATTGCTGGCTTCCCCTTAAACAACACATGGAGGCGTACAGAACAAAGCCCAAAACTAAAAAGTATATCAACCAAATTCACACATTGATGCAAGCCTTATTGAGTAAAAAAGACCTGCTGGAGCAAACGGTACAACTGAGCAATGGCCTTGTTGAGAATAAAGACCCTATGGACATGTTGCAAAGCTTGAAAAGCACAAAAAAAGAAGCAGTAAAAAAACGAGAAAAAGTATTACCGGCCAAACCTGCCAAAGGAGAAACCAGGCAAATAAGCTTGCAGCTATTCAAGGAAGGTAAGTCAATTGAAGAAATTGCTGAAGCGCGGGGCTTGGTTCCCGGCACTATTGAAGGTCACCTGAGCACCTTTATAAAAACAGGCGAGGTACAAGTGGAAGAATTGGTAACTGCTGAGAAAATAGCCATGATAGAGAAAGTAATAGAGCACCTGGGTGAGGAGGCGCGTAGCGGTGAAATAAAAGAGAAATTGGGAGATGAATTTACTTATGGCGACATAAAAGCCGTGATAAGTCACCGACAATTAAAAGAAGAAAAAGCTTAACAATAAATATATGAAATCGAAACTGAACCAGATATTATTAATTATAATCCTACTGATGGGCACTGCTTTGTTGGCTTTTAACTATGGTTTTAAAATGGGGGAACAAAAAGGATATGTAGAAGCTATGCAAGATTGCCTGGAAGTAAATCAACCATCGCAAAGTAAAACTTCGCTATAGTATTATCAATTATTCAAATTGGGAATAAAGAGAAGTATTGCAAAGAAATTTGGCTTCTCGTTAATAGATTCACACTCAACAGTATACAAAACAGGAGAAATATTTCTGATGAAAATAACAACCTAATTCATTACTCATTTCTTTTATTTAGAAATTTATTCTAAAAATGAGATGACGAAAAGCAAATACCCAAAGAAAAAGATCATACATGCCCCCTAAAGTCAATCAAAAGCGCATATTTATTTTTTGGCACATCATTTGTATTTCTACTAATCACATAGCTGGTTGTTAATGCATGGGCTCTGAGGTGATTCCCCAAATAATATCACAAAATCAGAGCCCTTTTTTTTACTTAAATTATCATCGTGTAAGCCTACAATTTATAGCAATTAATTTAACAATACAATAGCCAAATTCAAAGCAGTAGCATATAACACCCAAAGCAAGTATGGCAACAGTAAATAAGCGGCAATTTTGTTAATTTTATAAAATTTGAAGATGGTTAGCGTCAACACGATAATTAGCGCGATTATATCCATCAAACCAAGCAATGGCGAACGTAAACCAAAGAAAAAGATAGACCACAGTCCGTTTAAAAGCAATTGCATAAGAAATAAGATCAACGCCTTTTTTACCCCTTCAGCTTTTATTCCCTTTTGCCAAACCAGGTAAGCAGCAATGGCCATTATAAAATAAAGGGCAGTCCAAACCGGCGCAAATAGCCAATTAGGCGGAGTAAAGCCAGGTTTATCGAGGGTGGTATACCAGCTGCTAACCGAAGAAGCTGTGGCCAATCCAGCCAACAATCCAGTGCCCTGACAAATTATGATCGCAGCTACTAATTTTTTCCAGTTGATTTTCATGATAATTCTAACTAAAGTATTGTTGGTATAAGAACATGAATGGAATAAAAAAGTTGAGGATGGCTAATTTATGGCTATTTGGAAATAAAATATCTCATTTCAAATCAAAGGGAAGATATCCTGAATGCCCTATCTTGCCCTGTTATGGTATTACTAGCACATTCAGCAAACTTCTCCTGGGTTAACGTAACTTCTTCCCTTCGCTGTTTAACAGATGTTGCCAGTTACTTTATTTTGCATTTTCTCAGAAAAATAATCTGATAGAAGCAATAGCTGTGGTTACAATTACAAAGATGCGGTATGGCTTTTCCGGTATTAGCTTTACTAATTTAAAACCAAGCCAGGCACCTACGAAAATAAAGGGGAAGGTGGCTACATCTAGCGTAATGCTTTCCCAGGTAATAGTTTGCCAGACAAATATGTGCAGCGGAATTTTAAAGTAATTGATAATCAGAAAAAACCAGGCACCGGTGCCGATGTAGGAGTTTTTGGGTAAGTGCATGGATAGTAAATACACCGCCATGATAGGACCCGCGGCATTACCAATCATGGTGGCAAAGCCACCAGCTAAACCGACCAGGGATGAAAACCACCAATAGTCCGGAACCTCTTCTTTTTTACGCTCGCGCCAGATCATGATGCCCAGGCTTACCAAAATGATCACGGCCATCAATTCTTTAAACTGCTCATCATTTATGTTTTCACCTACCCACAGTCCCAACAAAATACCGGCAATAGCCCAGGGCAACAATTTTAAAATATATTTCCACTCTGCATGGCGATTGTAATAGCGTACGCCAAAAATATCGGCAAAGGCCAACATTGGCAGCAGTAAACCAGCCGAATATTTACCTCCGAAAGCTGCAGCCAGCAATGGGACTACCAACATTCCCAGACCTCCAATGCCGGTTTTGCCCATACCTACAAAAACTCCGCATAAGCAAAGTAATAGCCATTGATAAAAAGAAAGATCAAGATACTGAAGTATTTGCTCCATTGGAATTAGAAGTAGATTTGAAATTTGCCCAACCGCAAAGATATTGATTATCGGTAGATGGAAAAATAAGAGTAGCCAGTAGACGGTAAAACTAGTGTGGTAATGTTCTAAACAACAATCGTAATTACAGATCTACTTACTTTGCGATAACTAAAAACAGCATTAACCTGCTTTCTAAAGAAATGGTAACATCTGGAGGCAAGCTGTTTCAAAAAATTTTGGGTATTCTACTCCACGAACCATTAGCTGGTGAGCAGTTTTAACAAACTAAACTTGAGAGCGGTTAAAGCAAAAAGCAATCATTCAATTTTGATATAACCGATCAAGGCCAATTTGCTAAAAACAGCCATCCTGGCTGTAAAAATGAACTCTTACAGTCTAGCTGAAATCAATTGTTTACGCGGAGAATATCTCGACCTTTCACCCTTGAAGGCAATTGCACCTGGCCTAAAAAATATGATGTCGCTTTTGCAAAAGTAACGTATAGTTTCGCTCTACAGGTTTTCCATTATTTTAAACTCAATTCGACGATTTTGTGCCTGGCCGGCTTCCGTTTCATTACTAGCCAGTGGCTGTTCTTGCCCGTAACCTTTGTAGCTTAGCTGCTTTTGCGGTATGCCATTTTCCATCAGGTATTTATACACCGACTCGGCCCTTTTTTCGCTTAGCTCCTGATTATAAGCGGCTGAGCCTTTGTTATCCGTGTGACCACTGATTTCTACTTTCACTTCCGGATTGGTTTTTAAAAACTTTACCACTTTGTTCAGTTCGGTTTTCGATTGGTCTTGCAATTGATATTTATCAAAAGCAAAGAAAATGTTGTTGAGACGGGTGATTGAACCGGTTTCTATTGGCTGTAAAGCGATGTCAATAGTAGCAGTATTATTTTTAGCTTCTTGCTGATAATCAAATGAAAAGCTTTTAAACAAATATCCCTGTTTGTCAATGTAAAGCGCGTATTGACGACCTTGGTTTACCACCATCATGTATTCACCACTCACAGGATCTGACTTTACCTTTGCCACCAGCGAATCGTTAGTCAGGTCTATCAATTCAACATTTGCTTCCAGCAGTTCTTTAGTTTTAGCATCAAAAACTTTTCCTACCACTAAATTACTTTCGGTAATCAGGGTAATTTCAGGTGGTACATCAAACGTAAAAATTTTGCTGCCGGTAATTCTACCGTCTTTTTTTTCATCTACTGAATAAAAAGCTCTCTTACCATCCGTAGTTACAAACAGACTTACTTGATCGTCGTGGGTGTTGATGGGAAAACCCATGTTTTCCGGCTCGCTCCAGTCATTAGAGCTTCTTTCGGTGTAAAAAATATCGAAACCACCAAAACCTTGATATCCTTTGGAGGCAAAAAACAAAGTGCGACCATTTACATGAATAAATGGTGATACTTCATCGGCAGGTGTGTTGATTCCTTCACCCATATTTACCGCCGGTGTCCATTTTTCTTCCTGGTCAAGATAGCTAACCCAAATATCGTAACCACCTCTGCCTGCTCTGCGGTTGCTTACAAAATACAAAGTACGACCATCAGCAGAGAGGGTTGGTTGAGATTCCCAGGCACCTGAATTGATTGATCGGCCCATGTTTTCCGGATTGCTCCAGCGATCTCCTGTTTTATAACTGACAAATAAATCGCAACTTCCCAGGGTTTCCCTACCCATGCAAGAGGTAAAAATGATCATTCGGCCATCGGCAGAAATAGTGCAGGTTCCTTCATTGAAGCTACTATTGATAGCAGGTGAAAGTGAAGCCGGTGCAGACCAGGTACTGTCAGGTTGCAAGGTACTGATATAAATATTTTCATCGTCCTGCCAGTCATTTCCCTTCCTTCCGGTGTAAATCAAGTGCTGTCCATCGGCAGTCAATACCGGGAAGTATTGCATGGGAAAAGTATTTACCCCACCTTGCACTAACCGTGGATTGATCGGTAAGGGATCTTTCACGTGTTTGGCCGCGTACCTGGCATTTTCCAAAATATTTACAGCATCCTGATAATATCGATGCCCCTGCCCCCCTTTGCTTACATACTCTTCAAGGCTCGCAATCGCCTCTTCGTATTTTCCTTGCAAAAATTGTACTTCGCCTAATTCGAAAAAAGTAGTGATCAACTTATGCTCCGGTGCACTGTCAATAGCTCGGCTAAAAGCTAGTTCTGCTCTTTCATTGTCACTCAATATTCTAAAACAATTACCCAGCCTTACATAAGCTTCATAAAAATCCTCATCTTTATCTACCGCTTTTAACAGCACTTGCACTGCCTCCGGGTATTGCCGTCGATTCATTAGCAAGGTAGATTCCTGAAAATAATTAATTGCCTTTTTTGAGTTGGAACTCAATTGAGCGGAAACCAATAAGGGCAGGAATAATAGAATTGTGAGTAATACTAAAAAAGATTTTCGCATATACTATCGCTGTTTTTAATTATAACTTTACATTACCCGATAATTATGGGACAGTAATAAACTCCATTAGCGGGAAAAGATGAAAGAAACCAGGAAAAATTAGCATAAGCCTAATTTAATTTATAATAGTGGGAAGTAACTTTTAAATAAAAACCTACTCTTCTAATTCAATCGTTTCCCATTCAGGGCTGCTTTTTACCAGGTACTTATCGTTGTGGCTGTCGTATTTAATTTCTTGATAAATGATCGGTATTTCGATTACTCCATCAAGATTGCATACGCCAAATTTCCCGTTTCGTTCTACTTTCACATAGCCATTTTTCAAATCGGCAATGTTATCGTATTTAGGAAATACCATTTCTCGGCCTTCTTCACTGATCATCCCGTATTTATTATTTTTTTTACTTATATAACGGCCATTATCCAACTTTTGTAGCGAATCGTAAGCTGTGTGTAGTACTTCCTTGCCTTCTTTATTGATTATGCCCCATTGGTCATTTCTCTTTACCAGGGCCATGTCATTATTAAACGGAGATACCTGCTGGTAAAGTGGTTGTATTTTTAAGCGTTCTAATTTATTTACAAAACCCCAGCGGCCCAACAATTTAATACCAGCAAATCCTTCACTAAAAGGCAGTATGGCATCATATCGATTAGCAATACGAAGATCGCCATTAGCATCTACAAATCCATAAGCTCCATTTATTTTCACACCGATAAAACCTTCACTCATTTCATAAAGCTCTTCAAAGTTTCTATCTTCGGTCAAGATTTTACCATTCTTGGTCATGATGCCATAGCGGCCCTCTTTATGAAAAGTGTAAATAGAATCACTTTGCAATTCGGAAATAAAATTATAACGGGTATTTAACAGGCGGTTTCCTGTTAAATCGAACAAGCCCTTTTTGCCATCACGGCTTATTTCCATTATATCATGCTCTCTTTTTAGCAAGCTGTCTTGAGTGCAATAGTATTCACGACCTTTTCTATACATCAGGAAACGACAAAAACCACTGGCCGAAACGTAGAAATCCTGATTAATGTAAATGAGCTTTCCTGAACGTGGCACTACCAACCAGTTGCCTTCTTGGTCCATTATACCTTCTTGCTTTATTAAGGTAACCTGGGCATTTCCATCAATTGTTGGTTCTACATTTTTAAATTTAAAACTGGTCACCGTTTTCCCTTGATCATTTACCAGCGCCCAATATCTATCGAGTCGTGCTGCAAAAAAATCATCAGAGAGCGGTTTTACTTCATGAAAAGGTGGTGTGTTGATAATTTCATTGGTGGCCCTATTGATAATAAACCAATCAGTTTTTTGGATACGCTTTTTACCTACCAGAAAATAATCGTCCATCACGTGAATGCTATCATAAATCGCTTCAAGAAGAATTTCACCATTACTAGCCATTATGCCCTTTTTTTGACCATTGCTAATAATAGCAATATTATCTGCAAAATTGCCGATAGCGATGCCTTGAAGCTCTCTTATCTGCTGCCCATCGGATTTAATTAATGCCTCATAGCCCGATAAAGTAGCTTTTAGCAAATCATCACCAAGTGGAAACATCTTTTCATATTGGTATTGGTGAAAAGATTTGTGATCTATATTTACCATTGCCCACTGAGGATAAGGCAAGGCATTTACCGAGTTATCATTATTCAGTTGCAACCTTTTGTAGTGAGGCCTGATCATGACCTGCCCCTCATCATTGACCATACCTTTTCTACCCGCCACCGAAATAATGGCATGCTTGGCATTGATATAAATAATACTGTCAGAACTTAATTCAGTGATATCATTTTTTTTACTATCGTAATAGGCAATTTTACCAGTAAAATCTTTTAACGCGAAGCTACTTTCGCTTAGCGGGGTAATTTCCTGATAACGGAATGGTAGTAATATTTTGTCTTTCCAGGTAATGAGACCAAACCTTTCTTGCTTTTTGTTTTTATAAGAAGCTATCAGATAATCATCATGAGGTTCTATATTGGCATATTTAAAAGCAATTAACACTTTACCTTTATTATTGAGCAGGCCATATTGTAGTAAGTTGTTGTATTTGCCAACTTTGCTGGCTATAATAAAATTGTCGGCAGGATAAAGTGAAAAGAATACTGGTTCGTGAACAATTTTATTTTTGGTGTTAATTAGCCCCCACGAGTTGTTTCGCTTAAAGCCAACTACATTTTTTATAATTTGCAACTTGCCCTTTGACCACCCAATGTCGTCATATTTCGCTGGAATGACTACTTCTCCTTGATTGTTGATAAGCCCCTTTTTGTTGTTCTGTTCTACTATCGTGTAGCTATTGTCCAGCTCCAGGGCTTTACTCAAAGCTGGCAATAAAAATAATAATGACAACATAATGGCCAATTTGCCATTTTTCATACCCACCTCTTAGTTTTTTAAGTTAATTATTTGATTTAAAAATGCTTAGCTCTGGTTATTTCATTGAATCAACGTATTAACAAAGATAAGCTTATTTTTGGCTATCGCAATATATGTAACCATCCATTGCAAGTAGTTTTATCAGGAAAGGTGAGTTGATAATAATATATGCCATTAGTTAGATCTTCTCCATTCCAGGTGTTTTGATAATCATCCCAACTTTTCAGCTTTTTGCCCCAGCGATTAAAAATATCCAATTGAAAAGGTGCATCGGTAGTTATCTCAAAAAATTCATTCTTAGGATCTTGATTTGGGGTAAACACGTTGGGGATTTCAGGTTTGATTGAACTTACAGAAATACTTTTTGATTGGCTGCAAATACTCTTTTGTGCTTCCAGGTAAATTTCATATCTGCCAGAATCCTGAAACTGATAGGTCAAGTCTTTTTCCGAAGAAGTAAAGCCATCGCTCAATCGCCATTCATATCCTTCAGCATTGGAACTGGTATTGGTCAATACAAATTGAGGAAAACCTGTACAATTAAATAATTTTTCTATCGAAAAATCGGCCCTGAATTCAGGCACTACATTAACCTTCACGCTGTCAATAAATTCACATCCCAACTCGTTGATCACAATAACTTCGTAGGTGGTAGTAGTACCGGGCGTAGCAATGGGTTGAGCTATTGAAGCATCACTCAAGCTTTCTGCAGGAGACCATTCGAAGGTACTACCACCTGTAACCTCTAATTGTAAATTTTCCCCGAAGCAGATAGTGTCTTCCGGTATAATTGAAAAATTGTGATCAAAAACATCGATAGAGGCAGTTGCGGTGTCTGAGGTAATGCAGGTGGTTTGATCCAGGGCTACCAGTTGTACTGTAAAGGTACCGGGGTTTTCAAAAGTCACATCAACAAAATCTTCATTTTCACTGGTTATACCATTGCTAAAGCTCCATTTGAAATTTCGCCCGCCAATACTTTTATTAATAAAGCGTACTTCAAGGGGCCAACAGCCTGAATTGAGGCCAGGCTGATCCATTTCCGGTGAGTTAGTTTCAATAACAGCAGTAATAGATGCCAGGTCAAATTTAAAAGCGGCATTGTTGCAATTATTGGAGCCTAAGTCAGAAGCATAAACATTTGGCGTGGTTGAAAAATTTGGATAGCAGGCGCATACTGATTGATAGACAATGCCTTTTTTGTCAAATCGACTGGTACCACCATCCACATGATCACCTCGGGGGCTATCACCTCCAAAAAATGTGGCATAAAGTAGCGATTGAGCATCTTTCTCTAATGCGGCAATATAGAAATCACTGCCATCGGTATCAGTTTTAAATGCATTCTCGGTAAATGGTAAATCAAAGGTAGTACTAGTGGTCAAAAATGTGTCATCTTCGCCATGATCGAGACCTCCATGACCACTCAACAATAAGTTGCCACAATTATTTACTAAAAACGCCGTGGGTGATATATTGGGACTACCAATACCACTACCAAATACCATGGAAAAACAATTGGCATCATCTTCCAGATCAGGATTGAGCTTAATGATAAACTGACCGCTGTTTTCATTGCTGTAAAGCGGTTTACCATCTGCTGCTTTTACAGGAAAATCTCCATCTGTTTGACCTAGTGCATGTATATAACCTTCATTATCTAAATCAATGAAATATACCTGGTCGTAACCAGCGGTACCAATGTAGGTTGCTTTTTCTAAAGCAGGTACAGATTGATCGATAATGGCAATAAAACCATCGATACCCCCAGGTTTCGTAGCTTGGAAGGTGCCACTGGTAACAGTAAAATCGGAACTCATAGTACCACCGGCATAAATTACTTTGTTTTGCCACAGCTTTACCGATAAGGCTACATCGTTATCACTGCCCCCCAGAAAGCTACTCCAAAGTAAATTGGATAAATCGGGTGATAATTTAGCTACGTAGCCATCGGTACTGCCTACCTGAGCAAAACTACTTTGCCATCCATTAACAATGGGAATGTCTGCCGATTCGGTAACTGAGGCAATGTATACATTGTCATTTTCATCTACGATTACATCTCCTCTAAACTGATCGCCGTAGTTTTTCACCAACGGATTATTACCTAGCATGGCAGCGTCATTGTTTTGACCGCCCAGATAAGTAGAGGCTAGTAACTGACTTCCGTCGGCGCTTAGTTTGGCCAAAAATATATCGGAACCATTAAGATACTCTACACGACTTAAAAATAAGCTTCTCTGTCCTCCGGCAAAAGTGTTTTGATAAGCATTTTTCATAGGAAAATTCTGAGAACTTGTTGCTCCCAGTATTAATAACTCACCAGCATTATTTACGATCAAACTTTCCGGAGATTCGGCTGCAGAGCCTCCCAGATGCGTGGCATAAAGTAAATTTTGTCCCACGCTGTCAAATTTTAAAATAAGTACATCCCAAAGTCCTCCGCCATAAGATTGCTGAAACGCACCGATAGTGACATCAAATCCGGGAGAATTCACAATCCCACCTGAGTATAAGTTGCCATTTTCGTCAAATGTTGCAGTGTTACCCCAGTTATCAGATGTTGAACCCGAATAAGTGGAAAATACCAGTTCCGGGTCGATGATTAGGGGGTAATCAGCATCATAATTGTCCTCAAATTTGAAGCTGATCTGATTATTCTGTAAATCAAAAGCGCAACTTACCACCACTGAATCACCATTTATTTTTTGATAAGCCAAAGGCAATTGCTCGTAAATCTCCCCTACAGTGGTTGCAATAGTTAGCTGGCCATTTTTCAAATAGATTCCGTCTGCTCCCTGATATTCAATTTTTACCTGATTGGGGTCGGCACCGGGGGCTATAATAATATCATATTTCAAGTTTCGCTGCCGGCTATACAATTTTACATCTACGCCAGGGTACATTTGTTGATAATAGATCTGTTGAAAGTCGCTGCAATTGGAAGCCCACCTGGAGGCGTCACTGCCCAAAAAGTAATTATGCTTTGACGTACCTGCCTTTTTACCAATTACATTTACCTTGGGATTATTGCCAACAAATTTCATTTTAATGCCATGCATAGATATACCATCCGGTTGAGCTGACGTTTGCCTGGCTTCGGTTTTCTGGCAACTATGGCAATGCCCGTGCTTACTGGTATAACTGGATTTGTCGTAAAAATTGTAAAAAATACCATCTTGCAATACATACGCCTGACCCGCGGGTATTTCGGCTTTGAATAATACTTGCCGCGGCCATTGATTTTTATTTTCAATGAATTTAAAGGAAGCGCTATAAGAAGCCACCTTGGGATTATTGCCATAAACTGCATTAAAGCAAATAAAAGAAAGTAAAAATATTAAATTTTTGATCATCTTCTTATAATACCAATTTAAAGACACTATTTATAAAGGAAAAGTTTAAGAATAATTATGATAAAGTATTCATTTTCACTTTTTAAATTTTATTTCAAGGATGATTGAGAAACAATTTTTTCAAATTTGGCTTTTTTATAGGATAAAAGTAAAAGTAGCAGGTAAGAAATGAAAATTATAGGATTAAATTTTTTGTTGGGATTAATATTGATTAGTTGTCAATTTCAACTCACCGGTGAGGAGATTGTACAAAAATCAATTCAAGTACATGGAGGCGAAGTGACAGATACTGCCACCATAGCCTTTGATTTTAGAAAAATTCATTATCAGGCTTATCATGATCAAGGTATCTACCGCTATGAAAGTTGGCGAGAAGACAGCATCCACGATGTACTGGATGCTGAAAGTTTTACCAGGTTTGTGAATGAAGAGCCTGTAGCGCTAAGCAAAGAAGATGAACAAAAATATAGCAATAGTGTAAACTCTGTTATTTATTTTGCATTGTTGCCTTTTAAGTTAAATGACCCGGCTGTAAATGTGAATCTACACGGTGAATCGGATATAGCTGGCGAACCTTATTACGAATTACGGGTAACCTTTGACCAGGAGGGCGGCGGTAATGATCACGAAGATGTATTTGCATACTGGATTCACAAAAATGATTTCACTATGGATTATTTGGCATATTTATATCATGTGAATAAAGGAGGTACTCGCTTTCGAAAAGCATACAATCGTAGAAAAGTAAACGGCATTTTGGTAGCTGATTATGAAAATTATAAAGGTCCTTACCCTTACGAAGTTACGGATTTGGATAGCTTATATAACCATGATCAACTAGAACTGCTTTCAAAAATCAAATTGGAAAACGTGAAAGTAAATTAAACCAGTTACTCATTTTTAAATGAGTAAAACTGATAGATTGCTGACACGAAAAAGCTTTTGATCATGTGTCAGCAATCTATCAGTTTTCAGGTGATTTAAGGTAATATTTCGGTAGGTATTTTTTCTATATACCTCAGTTTCATTTCGCGAATGTACATTTCAGCTCCTTCCGATTGAATTTGGATTTTGCCCCGGGTAAGTGGCTTTACTTCATCATTGATATAAAAGCCGGAATTATGGTTCACCATTACTAATTTAGTATTAACTAAAAATACTGATTTGCCCTCATAACAGTAAAGATCCAGTACATTCCATTCCCCGATCGGCTTTTCATAGTCGCCCATTTTTCTGGCAATTTTGCTTACTCCCTCTTCGCCAAATTTCATCATTTCCCCTGTAGGATTGTATTGGTAGTTCTTGCCATCTGCCATTGGTTCCACGGGTATTTCACAATAGGTTTCACCCATGCGATAAGAATCTCCCAGGTTTCCTGTCATCAGTTGAAATTCATGGGCATTCATCCAAGTGCCCAGTCCCGGACCAAAATCTCCATAACTATGGAAAAGAAGACCACTATTAAATGCTGTATACTTTTTGTCACCCCAGCGGAACTCCATTCGCAAGTGATAATCTTCATATTCATCTTTAGTAGCAATGGCCGCGTTTACATTTCCAGTCACAAACATTAGCGTGTCGCCATCTACTACTTTTACTTGAAAAATGTCTAGCAAATCAATGGTATTAGCCAAGGAATCGTACCCTGTAAGCGCTGTACCTAAATGCACGTCCCAATTATTAAGGTTTTCACCATTCCATAATTGCATCCACTCAATTTCCTGATCGGTTTTACAGGAAAATATACTTAGGCTGATCAATATCAACAATATTTTATTTTTCATTTTTTTGGTAGGTTTAGTTTATAAATGTTTCAGTTGTATTATTGGCATAAAGATAAAGAATGTGAAATTAACTGCTTGTCTAAGCAAGGTTTTTTTATTCTGCAATAAACAAAACTTAAGTTCAGGAAGTTATTTAAAACAATTCATCTATTTTTTTATCAAATAAACTTTTTTAACTATACCAATTACTAAATCAAAATCAATAAAGAAGGTATTGTATAAATACCAGCCAAATCTACCTTATTACTTTGATCAAAATGATATTATAGAAGTAAATGATAAAGCCAGCAAAAATGACATTATTCAAGACATTTGCAATAAGAACTCTTGTCTTGAAAGCGAGGTTGAAATTATGGGAATCTTTGAAGATAATGATGCATTGAATAGCTATTGTACTTCCAATGGTCTTCGCTATCTGATTTAATTACGGTAGCGGATTCTAAAATTTATTCATTGACAAAATGAGCAGGCAGATTTTATTCGGAGTAATTTATACCTGCTCATTTTTTTTCGTTTTTTTCTACTAAAAATATCTTTTGCAACATTTTTTTTGTGATCAAATAAGTAGGCTTAATGCCTTCGGCGCCTAAACTACCGGAAGCCAAAGTATTACCGGTAAGCAAAGGATTATCAGAGGCGTAATAAGCATATCGAACTTTAATATGATCATTTACACTTTTTCTAATTTTGATTGCCGACTGGATTGCTTTTTGATAATGAGCTCCTTCCATTTCTAAACCCACTGCCTGCCATGATGAATAGCGAAAATGATTAAGAATGTCTTTGTTTTGTAAAGAAGTACCCAATACAGTGATCATGGGGCCGTAAAATACGGAAATTCCTGATTGCTCAAAATCACTGTGGTGAAAATCGTTTTCTATCGGATAATTATCAGCGGTGCCTTCGAATACAAAAGAAGTGGGTATCATCAGGTCGCCTTTTTTACCGCATAGTGTACCCGCCTTGCCCATGATATTAATTGAAGCTATTTTTGGTGAAAAACTATCAAATTCTAATTCATAAGGTTTTAATAATTCATCAAAGCATTCATAAGCCTGCTCGCCAAAAGCATAATCCATAACCAATAAAATGTTGTCTTTAAAATTATGCTGTAATCCAAAACTTTTTTCAAATACCTCATCAGGTACTTTTCGAAGATCATAAATTTGTACACTTAAATTAGTTCCGTGAGTATCATGCAATTCATACATTCCGTTTTCTAGGGCATATTGCTTTATTTTTTGCTTCAAATGCTCATTTTTCTCACTGCTCGATTGCAATGCCAATGATTCTACATCGGCGAAAGGCCCTTCTTCTTGCAATGCTGTCAAACCAAAAAGAGTATTCATAACACTATGCAGATTAGAACTAATGATATGAACAGGCCTATCCATCCAGTCTTTTTCATAAATAAAACGCTTAATGTTAGCAGCCCACAATTCACCATAAATATGGTGGCCAATAATTTCCCGTAATTTAGCAGAAAAGGTGATCTCCTGATAAAACCCTTTTTTTGTCTCTTCAATTGAAATTTTGCCCAGCCAATAAATAATTCTAAAAAGACTATAAGAAGTTTTATTTCTTTTAAATTTAATAATTGCTTCTTTAGTTTCATCTATTGTGCGACCTATGATGTTGCTTAGGTAAACCAAAGCCCTGTTTTCATCTATTGTATCTCCTGCCATTTCTTTTTCCACTACATCCTGCAGTCGCTTCCAGTCGTCCGATACCCTTCCTTTGGTATCTATATTGTGCTTTTTTATTTTATCTGCTTCATTGTACAAAAAGGTGAGGTGAGTTAATATATCATAAATGTCACTACGCCCGCGTGTCATTTCTATATACATACGATCCTGATCTACCCGGTAGCAGTTGCGTCTTCTTTTTGAAGGTATCAGCGGCTTAAGGTCAGTATTTTCAAATCCTTCCTTTGCTGTTAATTTTATAAATCGACATTCTTCAATACCCAATGGAAGGCGATCTATCACGTACAATAGCCCATCTAGTTCAACCCTTTCAGGATCAGTAATAGAACCATAAATTTCAGGCGAGAGGGCCAGCAGCCCCTCTTTTAGGGCTTGCCCGCTAAAGCCATTAGGTTTATAGTTGCCTCTAATCACCAGCTGGCGCATGGTAATGTATATTTTTTCTATAGCTGCCCTGGATTCTCGGGCGCGTTTTTTATCATTGTACGATTCTTGCAAAATTAAGCGGCGTTTTCTTTTTTCATATTGTAATACATTGCAGGTAATTGTTGTTTGATCACCTAAATATCTTCGTGAGTTACACTATTGAGATCGATCTTCTCCAGTTTATCCACTAAAGTTATATCAATGCTTAAAACATTTACTTTCATATCAATTACCTGGTGCCACTTAAGTGCTATTGGTAATTTTTGACCAGGCATAAAATATTTTAATCCATTTTAAATTTTTTACTGTAATCTTAAGCTTCATAATTTAAGATTATACTTTAATTAAACCTTTCATTCAAGTCATAAATGCAACAGCAAGCTGTTTAAAAAACTTCATATTTTTGGGTTGAAAAACTTTAAAAGATATGTCGCATTTAACGCCAGGGGAAAGATACGAAATTTCCACATTAAAGAAAAATGGATTGAACAGAGACCGGAAATAGTGAAAAAACAGGATTGGTGACATGGAAATGGATTTGATCATTGAAAAAGACCATAAAGGAGCTTCGCTTACCATTAACGACAGAGCCACCGGAATGCTTAACATGGCACATATAAAGAGCAAAGAAGCACAGGACATAGAGAGGACTGCAATTAAGTTATTAGAAGACTCTGCCCTTTTATGCACATAATAACAACCGACAATGGAAAGGAATTCGCAAACCACCAACAAATTGCCGAGCAGTTAGGTATAGATTTTTACTTTGCAACTCCTTACCTCAGTTGGGAACTAGATGCCAATGAAAATTTGAACGGACTTGTCAGGCAAAATTTCCCAAAAGGAACTAACTTTGACACAATAGATGATCAAGCCGTCAAAGAGGCGGTGTTTAAATTAAATAAAGTTATTTACCGCGATACTTTAAGGATTGATTATGAAAGAAAGCAATTCAATCGAACAAAAGCTATGGCAAATCCCTATGAAAGTAAACTTAACAAAAGAAGATTTTTCTGAAATCATTAATTTTTTGATCAATAAGCTTTCTGATTACTTGCAACAGCAAATTGAAATAATTGATAAGACTATTGAAGAGTCGCTAGTCGATGAGGAGTCATTTTGTTGTAGTATTCGTAGTGCGAGATCCCTTGGTGGCCCTTTGGCTATAGCCTGGGAGGGAAGGTTAGGAATGGAACCTATAGAGGGAAAGGCCTGTGTAAGTGCATCTCTCTTTGTTTTTAGCCAAAATAATCGTTTGGCTGTTACTGGACAGGAAAGTAGTTATTTAGAGTTGGTATATGAACCATCTGATAACAGCGAAGGTCGTTGGCGTTCTCAAGGCTGGCTAGAAGATGTGTATGGCGAATTTGAGAGTATTAATCAATACTCTGGTCAACTCCCCAGTTAAATATCTAGAGTAATTAAATCAGTTAATTAATATA
>CAZQEZ010000081.1:0-19917 GCA_964592475.1 uncultured Roseivirgaceae bacterium | reverse complement strand
GCCAACGGAATGCAACCTATGGACTGGTTTGACTTGTTGCTACATGGTACACCATGGCTGGTACTGATTATATACAGTATTCACTATTTTTTGGTGAAATGGCACAACAAACTGCCTAAGAAATAAAACACTTAACCAGGATGAAAGAAGATTTCTTAATTTCTTGCTACCAGTAAAGAAATTGGAACTTATTATATTTCCAATTTTGCAATCACCTCCCTTTTCAGCACTTTTACTTAAGGACTTTTTTGCTGTGATAAGTTAATTTTGATAATCCTCCGGATCAAAATATATTTTTCAAAAATTGTGCAATTAACATCATTGCAGTTAATATTGCAAGCAAATTGAGATCATGGGTGTAATTCAGCGGCAATCGATTAAATCTTCTATTTACAATTATTCCGGTGTAATAATAGGTTTTATATACACCGGTTTATTAATGCCAAATTATTTAACGGAAGGGGAAATTGGTGCCATGCGTCTAATAGTTACTTACGCCATAGTATTAGCTCAGCTTTCCAGTCTTGGATTTAATAATGTGATGATCCGCTTTTTTCCTTTTTTCCGTGAAGATAAAAATCAAAAGAAAAAATTTCTATTTCTGGGTTTTTTAATCATCACTTTTGGCAGTTTGATCATCTCTATTATCTTTTTAATAATTAAACCAATTATAATACGATCCAACCTTGAGGAATCTCCTATATTTTCCAATTATTTTTACCTGATCTGGCCGGTTTTTATTTTCATAGTTTTTTATAATCTTTTAGATGCTTATGCCCGCTCCATTTATTATAGCACCATTGGCTCATTTCTCAAAGAATTTGCTCAACGTATGCTTATTTTATCAGTAATAATATTGGTGGCTTTTAACCTTATCAATCAATCTACTTTATTTCATTTATATACCGCAGCGTTATGCATGCCCACATTATTAATTGCCATCTTTTTACTCACAAAGCAAGAACTAAAGGTAAAAACTAAAATACCTAATATTTCTACTACACTTAAAAAGGACATGACAAGATTGGCTGGGTATAGTATTGTTACCGGCTTTGCTACCTTGGCAGTATTGCAAATCGATAGCATAATGGTCAATCAATTTTTTAATGAAGATATAACAGGCATTTATACCATCAATTTTTTTATTGGCTCGCTGGTACTGATACCCTACAGAGCTGTGCAAAGAATTGCCCCAGCGGTGGTGGCTCGTGCTTTTAAAGATTATGACCTGGAAACAGTGGCCAAAATTTATCATAAAAGCTGTATCACACAATTTGCTGCAGGCATATTAATTGTACTAGGTTTATGGCTTAACATTGACAATATCTACCGGATATTGCCTCCGGAATATGCTGCCGGCATGAATGTGATTTTGCTTATTGGCTTGGCAAATTTAATTAACATGGTAGCTGGAATAAGTAGCGAAGTAATTGCCAATTCAAAATATTACGCGTATTCGGCCTGGTTTGCAGGCATACTGGTGCTGCTTATAATAGCTTTCAATTTAATCTTCATCCCTCTTTGGGGTATAAGTGGGGCTGCATTTGCCTCAATGCTGGCCATGTTAATTTATGCTATTGCTAAATTTAGCTTACTCAATCGCAAATTCAACTTTCAACCCTACAACTTCAACTTTTTAATTATTTTATTATTTGGAATAGTAACTTATCTGGTAGTGTTCTTCTTACCCGAATTTGAAAATTTATACCTAAACATACTATGGATTTCTTTAATTACTGCTTTATTATATCTTTCTATGGTATATTTTTCAAAGGTGATTCCCGAATTCAATCAAATTATCGAAAAATTTATAAACAAAAAAAATAAATAATTATTTCTGTCACATATATCTGGCTTATAAAACTTTTTAGATTAACTTAATATTCAATATTTTTACCATTGAAAATTGAGAAGGAAAATTGAGAGAATTAAAACATACATCACAAATAGAACTAAGCTTATCAGCACTGCGGACCAATATTAATTTTATAAAAAGTAAAATTGGTGAAAAGGTAAAGTTTAGCGCAGTAGTAAAAGGAAATGCCTATGGTCATGGTATAGAGCAGTTTGCCATGATGCTTCAACGTTGCAAAATAGATCATTTTTCAGTATTTAGTGTAAACGAAGCCCAAAGAGTAATGAAGGTGGCTAAAAAAGGAATTACTCTTATGATTATGGGGTTTATTGATGACCAGGATCTGGATTGGGTTATTGAAAATGAAATCCAGTTTTTCGTGTTTGATTTTGACAGACTCAAATGTGCCATTGAAACCGCTAAAACATTAAATAAAAAAGCCATTGTTCACCTGGAAGTAGAGACTGGTATGAACAGGCTGGGAATAGATGAAAACATAGTTCCTGAAGTGATTAAATTGATCAAAGAAAATAATGATTATTTACAATTAGAAGGTATGTGTACTCACTATGCCGGAGCCGAGAGTATATCAAATTATTTGCGAATCAAGGATCAAATATATCGGTTTAACAGGTTATACAAACAATTTGTAGCGCACGATATTACCCCCGGCTATCGCCATACCGCTTGTTCTGCCGCTACTATCAATTTTCCGGAAACTATCATGGATATGGTGCGAATCGGTATCTTGATGTATGGGTTTTGGCCCAGTCCGGAATCGTTTGTATTCCAGTTTAAGGATAAACCAAGTACAAAAATAAAAGATCCTTTGAAAAGAGTTATCTCCTGGAAAAGCAAGGTTATGTCAGTAAAAAAAGTAGCCAAAGGTGATTTTGTAGGCTATGGCACTTCTTACCTGGCAAGCCAAAAAATGGCTATTGCAATTGTGCCGGTAGGCTATGCCTATGGCTATAGTCGCAACTTAAGCAACCTTGGTTATGTACTTATACATGGCAAACGCAGCCTGGTAATAGGCATGGTAAACATGAATTTAATGATTGTGGATATAAGCGAATTGGATAATGTAATGAAAGACGATGAGGTAGTAATTATTGGCAAACAAAAGAACCAAAGCATTACGATAGCTTCATTTTCTGAAATGAGCCAACAGTTGAACTACGAATTATTAACGCGATTACCAACCTATATTCCTCGATTGGTGGTGAGGTAAAAAATATTTTATATAAAAACCCCTAAAGTTTTGCAACAGAACTGTTATTAAGATAAATGACTTTCCATCAAGTGCTACAAAATTATAATCTCTTGCTGCAATTGGTGTTATTTTCATGTTGGCCCGAGTCCAGTTATCAATTACCGCTGTTCCAGCCTTGTTGCTCATCCTGGGACTCACGTTGCATTAATTCAATTTCGTCTTTGGATGGTCTATGTAATTCAAATTCCACTCGCCGATTAAGGCGCTTATCTTCCTCGGTCACCTCTTCTACAATTGGCTTGGTACTACCATACCCGCGAGCCTCTACCCTGGCCTCAGGTATACCCCCAAATCCCACTAAAAATTCTTTAATGGCCTTGGCCCTATTTTCAGACAATTGCATGTTCAATTCAGCACTTCCATCCGAATCAGTGTGGCCGGAAATACGCAATTTGAAATCCTGATTATCCGTCAAGAAATCAGAAATCTTATATAAATCCCCATACATGCTGGGTTTAATTTCTGCTTTGCCGTTATCAAATTCAATGGAGGCAAAGTTGATCCTGCTACTGATAGGCTCAGCGATCTTATTAAATTCCATATCTTGTTCAAGAAAAAATATCTCCTCTATTCTGAAAAACTCTTCCCCTTGTATAGTAAGCAAATAATTTTGATTGTTGATTAGTTTAAATTCAAAACTACCATCATCGTTAAGAAACTTGGGAGCCACTTCTACCCCATTATCCAGGTCTATGATAGAAACGACACCATTTTTAAACGGTACACCTGTTTCTGCATTGGTAAGCGTACCACTTACAGTAGTATTAGCTCCAGGTTGTGCTTCCATGGGTAGTGGAAAAGAAAACAAGTCCAAATTTTCCATATTTTCTTTTTGCGATTTCGCGTAAAAAAGATACTGCGCCCTGGCATCAATGGCAAAATAAAACTCACTCTTTTCACTATTGACCAATGGTCCTATATTTCTAGGTTCCTCCCAATAGTTTTTTATCTTGTTTGTTTTAAATATGTCAAATTCTCCAAAATTGAGCAAGTGCCCATTAGAACTAAAATAAAGCACATCGTACTTTGGATGGTAAAAAGGACTCACTTCATTATTTCTTGTATTTATGATTGGCCCTGCATTTTGAGCCCGCGACCAGTTGCCATTGCGCAACTTATAAGTGTAGTAAATATCGGATAATCCAAATCCACCAATGCGATCGGAAGCAAAATATAGCGTGTCACCAGTATGACTTAAGGTAGGGTGAGAATCCCACGCTTGGCTATTTACCTGAGGTCCCAGGTTATGCACATTGCCCCAGGTACTATCTTCTTGCATGGTAGCTACAAATAAGTCACAATTACCATAGGATTCCGGTGAAAAACATCGTGAAAAAAACAAAGTCTTTCCATCATTGCTCAGGCAGGCAGAACCTTCATTGTATTGACTATTCACTTCTTTAAGAGGCTTGGAGGCATCCCAAAATTCGCCGTACCGTTGACTATAGAAAAGGTCCTCGTTTTGCAATACCTTAAAATCCTTAACTATTTCATTTCGTTTAGAGGTAAATATTAGCAATTCATCATTTAAACTTAAGGTTGGACCATAATCGGAAACTTTAGAATTTATTAATTTACCCATGTTGAGCCTACTGGCTCGCGGTGGCCTCAAAGTATCTACCTGCGACTGGTAATCAACTAATTCATAATAATAATCGAGTGGCACGTATTGATTTTTATCCTCTTTCTTGATTGAGTCGTAATATATTTCCACCTGATTGATGTCGATATCTTCGCGGTGATGCTTTAGAACTAACTTGTATAATTGTATGGCTTCATCGTAATTGCCATAAAGTTCGGTAAGCTTGGCCAAGCGCCAGAGCATTTCAGTATCTTTATAAAAGTTTTGAATACCAAATTGACCTACGTATTTGCGCAAAGCAATATATAGGTTTTGATAATCATTCCTTTTTTCAAATTTATCAATTTCTTTAAGCAATTTTTCATTATAGAAATACGGCTCCTTATTGAGGTTCTCAAAAGTAAAAACATATTCATAACTAGCAGCTACCGAATCCGATACTGCTACATCGTCTTGCTTTTTTTTCTTTTTGCGTTGGGCATGGGCATGCTGTTGCGTTGCCAACAGCACAACCACCAACAAAATAAGAGTTGATATAATCTTGCTACCACCCATTAAATACCGCCGAATAATTTTTTCAAATTTAATTTTTCACCAACTTTGAACTGATAAAACTAACGAAAAATTGCAAATATCTTGTAATTAATCGTAAAAGATAATTTTTGGCATCGCTATTGTATTATAGAGATGTTAAATTAAATAAAAGAAAAAAGCATGCCAATATGGCATAAATAAGGGTTAATATATGAATGAAAAATATTTAAATCTAATAAATCCAGCCATGATGGAGGGTAGCGATGAAGAGGCTGGAGAATTGATTCAATTAATAACTCCTGAAGATGAAGACTTTGACGATAATGAAAATCTACCTGATGCTATTCCTATCCTGCCTATTAAAAACACGGTACTTTTTCCAGGGGTAGTAATTCCTATTACGGTTGGGAGAACTAAATCAATAAAGCTGGTAAAAAAATCTTATAAAGGAAACCGGATAATAGGCGTGGTAGCCCAACATAATGATACCAATGAAGATCCTGATTTTGAAGATATATATCATACTGGTACGGTAGCCAAAATAATAAAAATGCTTGTGCTGCCCGATGGCAATACAACTATCATTATTCAAGGTAAGAAAAGATTTAAAGTAGAAGGTTTTGAACAGGAAGATCCCTACATCTCTGCAAAAGTTCAATACCTGGAGGAGAAATTTCCAGACAAGAAAAATAAGGAATTGCAAGCAGTACTAGGTACGCTTAAAGATTCAGCTGCTCGCATCTTGAAGCTGAATCCGGAAATTCCACAAGAGGCTCAGGCAGCATTAGAAAATATAGATAGCCCGGCGTTTCTTACCCATTTTCTATCTTCCAACATAAGCGCGGAAGTAAAAGATAAGCAAAAGCTTCTGGAAATAAATGACGGATTGAAAAGGGCTAAGTTGCTGCTCGAATATATGATGAAGGATATTCAGATGCTGGAGCTGAAGAATGAAATTCAGCGGAAAGTACATTCTGATATCGACCAGCAGCAACGGGATTACTTTTTGCGACAGCAAATTAAAGTTTTGCAAGATGAATTGGGAAATGACGGACAAGATCAGGAAATAGCCAATTTAAAAGCAAGGGGAAAAAACAAAAAGTGGCCCAAGCAAGTCCATGAGCATTTTAAAAAAGAAGTAGACAAGCTGAACAGGATTAATCCAATGGCCGCGGAATATCCGGTCGCGGTTAATTATTGTGAACTGTTAGTAGATTTGCCCTGGGGAGAATTGACCAAAGACAATTTTGACCTTAACCGAGCGCAAAAGGTATTAGATAAGGATCATTTTGGCTTGGAAAAAGTTAAAGACCGTATACTGGAATATTTATCTGTATTAAAACTCAAAAATGACATGAAGGCTCCTATTCTCTGCCTTTATGGACCCCCTGGCGTAGGTAAAACATCATTAGGTAAATCAATTGCCAGAGCATTGAACAGAAAATATGTCAGAATGTCTCTGGGTGGAGTTCACGATGAAGCGGAAATAAGAGGACATAGAAAAACTTATGTGGGTGCTATGCCGGGTAAGGTGGTTCAAAACCTGAAAAAAGTAAAAACCGGCAATCCTGTTTTTGTACTGGATGAAATAGACAAAGTTGGCAGTGATTTTCGTGGCGACCCATCCTCT
Organism: uncultured Roseivirgaceae bacterium; assembly: GCA_964592475.1. Lineage (GTDB taxonomy): Bacteria > Bacteroidota > Bacteroidia > Cytophagales > Cyclobacteriaceae > CAZQEZ01. The sequence continues at coordinate 13,043 of CAZQEZ010000081.1, read as the reverse complement.
GCCCTGCTGGAGGTGCTTGATCCTGAACAAAATGCCACCTTCATGGACAACTACCTGGAGGTAGAGTACGATTTGAGCAAGGTATTATTTATTGCAACTGCCAATTCATTGGAGAACTTACAGCCTGCTCTTCGCGATCGTATGGAAATAATTGAGATCAACGGATATAACCTTGAAGAAAAAGTAGAAATTGCCAAAAGACATTTAATACCCAAGCAAAAAAAGGAAAATGGTGTTAAATCGAGTCAGCTTCAATTTAATAAAGATGCTATTGTTAAAATTATTGAAGGTTATACCAGGGAGTCGGGCGTACGAAGCTTAGAAAGAAAGATAGGGTCGGTACTTAGACAAATAGCCAAGGCTATAGCCATGGAGAAGGAATATAAAAAGCGACTTGGCAGCAAAGATATTGTAGATCTATTGGGCGCCGAAGATTTTGATAAGGAATTGTATCATGATAATGATGTTGCCGGCGTTGTCACAGGACTCGCCTGGACACAAGTAGGTGGAGAAATCTTATTTATCGAATCAAGTTTGAGTCGAGGAAAAGGCAAGTTAACTTTGAGTGGTCATCTAGGCGACGTGATGAAAGAATCTGCAATGACGGCATTATCTTATTTAAAGTCAAGCGCTCCTAAATGGGGCATTCATTATAAGGTATTTGAAAATTTTGACCTACACATACACGTACCTGCTGGATCTGTACCTAAAGATGGTCCCTCAGCAGGCATTACCATGCTTACCTCTTTAGCATCTTTATATACCCAGCGAAAAGTAAGAGATAAATTAGCCATGACGGGTGAAATCACTCTTAGGGGTAAAGTGTTGCCAGTAGGTGGTATAAAAGAAAAAATATTAGCCGCTAAGCGAGCTGGTATAAAAGAGATTATACTATGTAATCGAAATCGTAAAGACATTGACGAAATAAAAGATGATTACATCAAAAATATCAAAATACACTATGCCGATCATGTAGATGATGTGTTAGCGGTGGCACTTTTACCTGATAAAGTGAAAGATCCGGTTGATTTGAGTATAAAAGAGTTTGAAAATGAATTAAAATAAATTGAATAAATTCATTATCATATCTATTTTATTTTTCCTGGCCCCTACTTGTCTTTTAGCTCAGGTTACCGGTCGTTATAGTTTTGATTTTGTAGATATGGCTAGTAATGCCAGGGTTGCTGCTTTGGGAGGTCAAAATATAAGTTTGTTTTCTGACGATGTAAACATGTTTTTCTCCAATCCCGCTTTGATTAACGAGAAAATGATTGGCGGTATTGGAATCAATTATGCCTGGTTGCAAGCCGATATAGGAATGAGTTCTGTGGCTTTTGCCGAAAAAATAAACAATGGCATTTGGGCTGCAGGCTTACAATACGTGAATTATGGAATGATCGATGGCTATGATGAAATAGGATTTTCAACCGGTACCTTTAGCGCCAGAGATTTTACCATTGCCATTGGACGCAGTCATCAAATTGGCCCTTACGCGTTAGGAATAAATATTAAATACGCCAGCTCGCAAATAGCTGGTTTTAGTGCCGGCATGTTACTGTTCGATTTAGGGGGAACTTATTCGTCACCTTCCGGTAATTTTACTGCCGGGTTATTGCTGAGCAACTATGGTTTTCTATTACACGATTATACTGACATGAGCAATACCAGGCTTCCTTTAGATGTGAAAGCTGGTATTTCAGTAAAACCTGAACACATGCCAGCTCGTTTTTCTCTAACTATTTACAACCTTGCCAGAGAAACTTTTGTAGATGAAGAAAATAGTAACAATGGCGTAAACGGTATAGTTAATAGTTTGATGACCCATATGAGCCTGGGAACAGAAATATTAATCAGTAAAAATTTAAATATACGAGCAGGATACAATCACCTGATCAACCAAGAATTGAGTCTTGAAAATGTATCGGGAGGTGCAGGATTTTCATTTGGCTTAATGTTGAAAATCAAAGGTTTTGAACTCGCCTTTACAAGATCAATTTATCATTTGAGCGGAGGCATAAATTACTTGACCCTCAATACCAATTTGAATAATTTTAAGAAAAGGATAAGCAAAAAATCATGAATAATCAAGAACATTTAGAGACACTAAAAATACAGACAGGAGCGCTTACTCCCAAGCAAATTGTAGCCGAACTGGATAAGTACATTATTGGTCAGCGTGAAGCAAAAAAGAATGTGGCCATAGCCTTAAGAAATAGATGGAGACGCATGAATGTAAATTCTGAAATTCAAGGTGAAATAGTGCCTAACAATATTTTAATGATAGGACCTACCGGCGTAGGAAAAACAGAAATTGCTCGCCGGTTGGCTAAAATTGCAGATGCTCCATTTACCAAAGTAGAAGCATCGAAATTTACCGAGGTAGGCTACGTGGGTCGCGACGTAGAAAGCATGGTTCGCGATTTAGTAGAACAATCAGTAAACCTGGTAAAGACACGCAAGAAGGAAGAAGTAATGGAAAAAGCAGGTCAGGTAGTGGAAGACCTTATATTGGACGCACTTATACCACCCCTCAAAAGCCATAGCAATAAAGCTCCAGGCTTCAACCAAAATGAAAACCTGGATCCGCAAAGCGATCAAGAGCTCAATGAGCGAACCAGGGAAAGATTTAGAGAAAAAATTCGCAATGGTGAATTGGAAGATCGTAAAATAGAGATAAGTATCAAGCAGAGTTCTAATTCGGGCATTGGCATGATAGGTGGCGGCATGATAGATGAAGCTTCAATGATAAATCTGCAGGATATGATCGGCAATATGATGCCTAAGAAAAACAAAAAACGTAAAGTAACAATTGCTGAAGCTCGTAAAATATTGCTTGATGAAGAAGCCTCCAAATTAATTGATATGGACGAAGTAAAAGAAGAGGCTATAAGCAAGGCAGAAAACACGGGTATCATATTCATAGATGAAGTAGATAAGATAACAGCTCGTGCCGAAAAAGGCGGAGGCAAAGGTCCGGATGTAAGTCGGGAAGGTGTGCAGCGTGATTTATTGCCCATAGTAGAGGGAAGTGCTGTGAGCACCAAGCATGGCATTGTTAATACCGACCACATCTTATTCATCGCCGCGGGTGCTTTTCATTTTGCCAAGCCCTCTGATTTAATTCCGGAACTTCAAGGTCGTTTCCCAATCAGGGTTGAATTGGATAATCTTACCAAAGATGATTTTGTAAAAATTTTAAAAGACCCAAAAAATGCACTAACCAAACAGTATATTGCCCTTTTTAATGCAGAAGAGGTGGAAATTACTTTTCAGGAAGATGCGGTAGACGAAATAGCAGAAAAAGCATTTCAGATAAATTCAGAAATTGAAAATATAGGAGCACGACGTTTACAAACCGTGATGAGTCAGTTATTAAATGATTTTCTTTACGATGTGCCTGATGAAATTGGCCCCAACGCCAAATTGGTTATTAATAAGGAAATGGTTGAAGAAAAACTTGCCCATCTGGTTAAAAACCGGGATTTAAGCCAATATATTTTATAAGGCTTTATTAGCCCTATCCATTTACTTTCTTTAATGGATAGGGCTTTTTTTTTCTAATCGTAGTGAAAATGGGTTTAACCAATAAAATATCTCAGCCCTATTGTGCTGCCCTGGCCAATAAAGCTCCTGCTAATCGATACAATTCTACTTCAGCATTTTTTGCCTGTACTTTTAATTCAATAATTCTATACGAGGCTTGTACCAGGTTCAGTTGTGCTTGCCTATATTCCGTGCTATTAATTTGCCCGGTTTGATAAGCTTCCTCACTGCGTTCAAAATTAAGCCTGGCGGTGTAAATGTCATCTTCTGCCAATGAAAGTAAAAACAAGCTGTTTTCATAATTTTCATAGGCATTGAGCACATCTCTTTTTACTTGTTTTTTGGCAAAGTTTTCAGTTTCTTTGCTTGAAGCCAATTGAAGTTTAGCATTTTGTATTTGCCTTGCTCTTTGGTCTCCATTAAAAATATTGTAACTTAAATTAAGGCTGCCACTAAATCCCAGATTTTCCTGAAAGGTAAAGAAATTCGCTTCATTTTCATTTCTTGTGTAACCATAAGAAGCACTTAAATCTAATCGAGGGTAATTATTAGATCTGGCTATTACCGTTTGGATGTCAGCATTTTGCCTGCGCAATTCTGTAAGAATCAAGTTGGTATTATTCTTTAAGGCTTCCTGTTTTATATTTTCCAAAGAAATAGTACGATTGATAGAGAGATTGGTAGGCACCGTGAAAATAGTATCCGGTTGGTTTCCCATTAATATCATCAAGTTGCGTTTATTGTTAGCTAAATTTGTTAAAGAACGGGCAAAATTTATGCTGTCGTTGTTAAGGTCTACCCTGGCATTTAAAACCTGCAATTTAGTCACTCCTCCAAAATCATATTGGTTTTCTACTCGCTGAAATCGTTGTAAAGATGTCTCTACTGCTTCTTCATTTATGTTTGTTTCCTCTTTTAGTCTTACAATTTCTAAAAAGGTATTGATGGTTTGTAAAATTGTATTTTCTACTTGTAACCGGGTTTGCTGATCGGTGATATCACTCTGAATTAGCAGGCTTTCATGGTTTTTATATTTTGCCAAGCCATTAAATATATTGTAGTTTAATTCCAAATTGGCTTGAAACGTACTTGCCTGAGCTCCTGCCTCATTAATAGGAGGACGTTCTTCTCCGGCAAACTCAATATAAGTATCATTTACTTCTAAAGTATATCCTGCATTAGCAGTTAAACTGGGTAGCAGATTGGCTTTCGCGATAGATGCATTATTATCAGCTATAGCTCTCTGATTACGAGCCACTATAATTTCCGGATTTTCTTCAAGTGCTTGCTTTACAGCTTCATCCATGGTCACAATCATGGAATCATTTTGTGCATTTGCAGCCAAATTTGACAAAATCAATAGTGAAATAATAATTATCCTATCCATATTTTTCTTTATTTCTTTCTTCTTTTACAGCTCTTTCTACAATTTCCGGTTCAGGTTTGTGACCCGTCCATAGCCAACGCAGATACACTTTACCACGATTGAATGTAATCATTAAAATAGGCAGCAGGGTAGAAATTAAGAATGAACCTACAATTAACCCGTAAGCAATAGTGACTGCCATGGGAATTAAAAATTGTGCTTGAAAACTGGTTTCAAAAATTAAAGGTGCTAAACCAGCAGCAGTTGTAATAGTAGTTAGCACCAAGGGTCTAAATCGAGAAAATGCAGTATCTACTAAGGCATCGTTATATTTTTTGCCTTGCTTTAATTCCTGATTAAAAGTATTAATAAAAACCAGACCATCATTAAAAAGAATACCTATTAAAGCTATAAATCCCATTATTGATAGCACGCTCAACGGCAAATCGTGGATAAGGTGACCCCAAATGGCTCCTATTAGACCGAAAGGAATTAACAGTAATAGAGCAAACGCCTGACTGAATGAGCGAAAGGTAAAAACCAACATGGCTATAATCAATATTAAAATAATGGGCCCGGCGCTGCCTATTGATTCTTGCAATTTTCGGGTCTGCCTAAATTGTCCTTCAAATGTGTACTCCACACCTGGAAATTTACCAGTAATTTCAGGCATTATTTCTTGATCTATCCTGTTTATTTGTTCTGGTGCGGATACTTCCAGACTGGCTAAATCAGCTTCTACTTTTATTTCCCGGTCTCCATTGAGGTGATTAATAGCAATCAGTCCTTTCCTCAAACCTACATTAGCGATATTGCCCAGGGGAAATTCATCTCCCTGAGGCGTTCTGATTCGCATTTGCTTTAAATCCTCAATAGAGTTTCGATTATCCTTGTTGTATCTTACCCATACTTTTACTTCATTGGTACCTCTTTGCAAACGTTGAATTTCATAACCAAAAAAGCCACTTCGTACCTGGCCGATCACTTGCGAAAGATTTAAACCTAGTAACCTCCCCTTTTCATTCAGACTTATTTCTACTTCAGGTTGATTTTCTTTATCAGAATCAACCACATCTTTGAGTGTTTCAAGTCTTTGAAGCTCATTTCGCAAAGCTGATTTAGCAGCTCTTAACTCTTCAAAATCCGGCGAACTTAAAGAAACTACCACCGGCTTGCCAAAAGGCGTTTGTGTTTCAAAAGATAGCTTTGTTGCCCGTGGTATAGGGCCTGTGGCTTCCCTTAAATCGGTGGCAATGGCAAAGCTGCGTATTTCCCTTTTTTCAGCGGCTGCCAAATAAATATTGGCTGTAGCTTCATTGCTACCGGGGCCTAAAATGAGTTCTACATTCTTAATTACATTATCAGGTTGATCTTCATCCTCTTGATTATCTTCTTTATATTTTTGATTTAATTGACGAGCGGCTTGCTGTACTTTCCTAATATTTTTTTCTGTGATGCTGTCAGGTGTACCTGCTGGCATTTCCAAAGATACCATTATACTATTTTGCTCTATGTTTGGGAAAAATGCCGAGCGTATAATCCCCTGCCCTACTGCGAAAAATGTAAATATTATGGCTGATATAATTAACAATACATAGAATATTTTATATTTAAGCACAAATCTTAAGATGGGTGCATAAAAGCCATCTCGAAACTTAAACATTAAATAAGACAACTTTTCCTTCCAGCGGGGTGGTTCGTAATCTTTTTGCAAATCTTTAGAGTGGGCCATATGGGCTGGCAAAAAGAATAAAACTTCAACAAGAGAAATTGACAGGGAAGCAATTACAACAAAGGAAACATCTGAAAAAAACTCTCCTAGCTGACCCTCGATAAAAAAGAAAAAAGCAAAAGCAATGGAAGTGGTTAAAATAGCGGCAATAATTGATGGCAACACTTCTAAAGTACCTTGAATAGCAGCCTGAAAAGGACTAAGTCCCTTTTCATATTTTTGATAAATGTTTTCTCCTACTACTACTCCATCATCTACCAATATACCTACTACCAGAATCATACCAAACAAAGACAACACGTTAATGGTAAGACCATAAAAGCTGGCAAGTATAAACATACCTAAGAATGATATAGGAATACCCACGGCTACCCAAAAAGACATGCGTAACCTTAGAAAAAACCCAAGTATAATTAGCACCAAACCAGCTCCTAGCAGGCCGTTTTCTTCCAATAAAGAAATCCTTTCACGCAATGTGTCAGTTGCATCATCTATTAAGGTGGCTGTAATTGCTTTATTTTCCTGATTATATTCTTCTACATAGTTGCGGATATACTCAGCTGCCTCCAAAATATCCTCTTCATTAGTAGTGTTAACTGTAATGGTTACCGTTCTGTCATCATTATAAAAAATTCTATCGGTATTTTCAGACCAGGTGTCATTTATAGTAGCTACATCTTTAAGCCTTACTACGTTACCTTCCGCCTCTGCTTTTATAATAATATCTTCCAGATTACGTGCATAGTATTGTTTGTTGTTTCCTCTGATGATGTATTCTTTATCTTTTCCTCTAATGACACCACCGGTTACATTGATATTTTCGCGAGATACTGCATTGGCTACTTCCTCAAAGGTAAGTTCATACCCCCTTAGTAAATTTTCCTTGACTTGTATTTCTATTTCTTCTTCAGTAAATCCCGAAAGTTGAACTTTTGAAATTGATTCATAATCTAAAAAGTCATCTTCTACTTCTTCTGCTTCTTGCTTCAGGGCTTGTATGGGCACATTGCCACTTAAAGCAACTTTAGCTGTAAAATTTACTACCTCCTGCTTAAAGGTAATTACCTGTTCCAGACCTTCGGGAAAAGAACTAATGCGATCAACGGCATTTTTCACTTCTTGCAAAATTTCATTAGCATCTACCCTAGGTAGTAATTCAATAGTAATCTTGGCGCTGTTTTCCGTACTGGTAGAGGTAACTCTATCAATGCCAGAAATACCTTGCAGATTATCTTCTATTTTGAGGGTTATACCTTCTTCTATTTCTCTTGGGCTGGCTCCGGGATAAGTAGCTTCGATGTTTATAAATTGAGTGGATCGTTCCGGAAAAAAGGAAGAAGTCAGTTGCAAAGCACTAATAATACCAAATATGGCAATTAGCAAAATAAGCAAATTTACTAGTACTTCATTTCGGATAAAAAATGCAATGATACTTCGCATCTGAAATAAATGTTAAAAATTTATTATCGTGTTAAAAAAATTTATTGGGCTGCTGAAACTTTAGTACCTTCAAATGCAGCATTTTGCTCTTCAATAATTACATTACTACCCGCGGGAACACCTGTAATTATAGCATCTTCCTCGGAGGTTTTTAATACTTTTATTGCTTGTAATCTGGCTATGCTGTCCTGTATTGTATAGATCATGTCACCGTTTACCAAGCTTTCTCTGGGTACTTTTACTGCATTTTCAAATTTCTCAGCAGGAATCTTTCCTTCCAGATACATGCCGGCAAGCAAGTCTTCACCATAAACCTTGATAAAAACTTCCACTGTTTGAGTTTCTTGATTAACTCTTTCGTTTATCCTGACAATGGTTCCTTCATATTCGTCATCACTTTTAACTGGTTTTAACATTACCTTTTTTCCCGTTTTTATAAAGGGCAATTCGTCTATATTTACTGCGGCTTCCAATTCATAGACGCCTGATTTTACAAATTCACCAAGCTTTTGCATGCTCCGCACCAGCGTACCTTGATTAATATTTACTTCGGTAATAGTACCATTAAAAGGTGCCCTAATTACATATTTATCTAATCTGCTTTCCAATTGCTTTATGTTATAGAATTGAGTATAAATATTGCGCCCGGTAAGAAAAAGCTTTTGCTGATCAGTTTCTACCTTGGGCAGCGATGGCAAACTTTTTCCCATCTCAATTTGCAGCATGTAACTCTTCCATTGTTCATAAATATCCGGATAATCGATTTTTAAATCCGGTACCACCTGGGCCAATGAATTAATAAAGCTATTCTTCTGAGCACTTAGATTTTGCCGAGCTTCCTCATTATTAATTCTTACCAGCACTTGTCCGCGGCGGTAAGCAACTCCAACTTTAAATGGTTTACCTGTATTTTTCAATACACCACTTACTTCAGCATAAATATCAATTTTATCTTCTGGCTGTAGGCGTCCTGTAATATCAATATAGGTTTGAATCACGCGGTTTTTAACTGCCTTTGAATCAACTACAACTGCAGTAGTTGGGGCAGATTTTTTATTTTGCTCTGCTTGAGAAGAAGAACCGGAAGAAATATTATTAACCAGAAAGATAGTTCCTGCCAAAATAACAACCCCTAAAATTATAAAAATCTTACGTTTATTCATGAAAAAATGGGTATAAAAAATTAACTACTTAAAGTAAATGTTTGTTGAAGGAATATTGTTTATAAAAATAAAATTTTTCTGCTTTACGAAATTGGCTTTAGTTATCTATTTAAAATGAGCCCAAAGAGAAAATATGGCTGGCTTATAATGAATTTCCTCAGCATTGTAAATAATTGTAATGAATGACCAATCTGTAATACACCTTTAAATTTTTTTCCACCTGCCTTTAAAGTGACAGCCAGCTCTAAAAAGCCTGCAACCAGTTTTTTGTTTTCAATCATTCTTCTTTGACCAAAAAAAATAAACCAATTGGCTACACCTTAAGTTGCTAGCAACTACTTGATTAATTCTATTCCGTTAATGAGGGATAATCGGATGATGGTGATGTTATTTCATCCGTTGGTATAATAATTTTTTATTGCAAAATAAAATAAAATAACTTAGCCTGTTAGCACTTAAATCTAGAAATAACATGAGATATCTATACATTACCTTATTCAGTCTTTTCATCTGCAACATTTCATGGTCGCAGGGCTGGCGCGGCCAGGGAGGAGAAGCTCCTAAAATAGGTGTGGTAAGCGGAAAAATAATGGATGAAAATAATGAGCCGCTAGAATACGCTAATGTTATTTTATATAGCTTAAAAGATTCCAGTTTAGTTACTGGTGGAATTACAAATGAGGGAGGCGAGTTTTTAATTGATGAAGTACCCTTTGGCCGCTACTATTTAGAAGCTAACTTTATTGGCTATGACAAAAAAATAGTTGAAAACCTGAAAATAATTCCCGGAAACACCAATGTAGAAGTGGGACTAATATCATTGGGTCAGTCGAGTACTCAGCTACAGGAAATAGAGATAAGAGGTGAAAAGAGCCCGATAGAGTATCATATAGACAAGAAAGTAGTGAACGTGCAATCGGATCTTACCGCTGCAGGAGGGAGTGTAGCTCGAGCATTAGAAAACGTGCCGTCGGTTAGGGTGGATCTGGAAGGAAATGTAAGTCTTAGGGGTAGTTCTAATTTTAGGGTGTTTGTAGATGGTCGCCCTTCGGTTTTACAGGGTAGCGATGCTTTGCAGCAAATACCTGCCAGCGCAGTGGAAAACGTAGAGATCATTACCAATCCTTCTGCAAAATACGATCCGGATGGTGTAGGCGGCATCATCAATATTGTAATGAAGAAAAACGTGAAAACCGGGCTTAATGGCGTAGTAAATACAATGGTTGGTGTAAGAGGAAAGTACTCAGCCGATGCTTTATTTAATTACAGGGCAGGAAAATTCAATTTGTTCGCGGGCTTAAACTGGAATGACCAATCGTTTTTGATGGAAAGAATTTCTGACCGAACCACTTTTCAGGGTGATTCTATTTTTTATATAGAATCTACAGCAGATGGTGTGATGAGGAGAAGAGGATATGACGTAAACGGAGGTTTTGACTACAATATGACTGAGAAGTCAACGCTTTCTTTCTCAGGGAGTTATGGCTATTTTGGTTGGGGTCGTGATTATGATACTTATCAAAAAACCTTTTCCAGCCCTCCTACCCAAACCGATTACTTAGTGAATTACAGTGAAAGCCTGAGGGATGGAAATTTTTATAACTTCAATCTCAACTTTCAACATAAATTTGACAAAAAAGGACATGAATTATCGGCACTTGCTTTTTGGTCGCACCAATATAACCAAGAGGATAATAATAATAATGATGAATTTCAAGCTAATGCCAATTGGCAGATAGCAGATGATTTACCTTACCGGATTTTTACTAATGAAATAGGAAGCTCTGACGAATATAGATTTCAAATTGATTATGTAAAACCTTTAAATGAAGGAAAATTTGAAGCTGGCATTCAATACCGCAGAGACACTGACGCAGAAAATTTCATTTTCCAGGAATTTGATAATGAAAATATGCAATGGGTTGATAATCCAACATTTACCAATAGTAATGATTTTGAAAGAAATATTACCTCAGCCTATGCTCAATTTGGCAATAAATTGATGGGATTTGAATATCAATTAGGCCTTAGGGGTGAATATACTGATAGAGCAGTAACCCCTGGAAACCCTGATTCTACCTACGTTATAGATCAGGTAAACTTTTTCCCCACAGTACACCTGACCAAGCAAATAAGTAAATCCGATCAAATACAAGGTGGATATAGCCGTAGGATCAACCGGCCAAGAGGATATTATCTAGAGCCATTTATTTCTTTTTATAATAGATTTACTTACCGCAGAGGCAATCCTAATATTATGCCCGAATTTGTCAATTCATTTGAATTAAATTATCAAAAAAGATTTGGTGCATCCTTTATTTCTGTTGAATCTTATTTTAGAGAAACTCAAAATGCTATTACCAGAACTCAAGGAATTTATAGCGAGGCTGAAAACATTATGCTCTTAGAGTATAAAAATATAAATACTGAGCGTGCTATAGGCGCAGAAATCATGGGTAATTGGGAAGTGAATGATTGGCTGAGGCTTAACCCAAGTGTAAACATGTATTTATTTGAATTGGAAGGCACTTTACGTAATGATTCGGCCTTAAACCGTGATTCCAATCTTACAGATATTTCAGTAGCTCAATCCAGCTTTAACTACGACTTTCGCTTGAACGGGACAGCTAAAATTACTCCAACCACACGTTTACAAATGATTGGAATGTATAATGGCCCATCAGCCACCGCGCAAGGTACACGCGAGGAATTTTACATGGTGAATGCCGCGGTACGTCAGGATTTTTTTGATGGTAAGCTATCAGCTACTTTTCAGGCACAAAATATTTTTGATAGCATGAGGTTCAAAATTAATTCCTCCGGGAAAGAATTTATAAGCTCCTACATGTTTATAAGAGAGGCTCGTATTTTTCAATTAACTTTGAGTTGGAAAATCAATAACTACAAGTCAAAAGATAAAGGCGGTTATCGAGATGGTGGAGGGATGGACTTTGGCGGAGATGACTTTTAAAAGAAATTAAAAATAAAAGCCGGTTTCATTGAACCGGTTTTTATAAATACCTATTGCAACAGTGCCCAAAAACTCAAAAATTACAAATTGACCAAAACGTCTAAATCTATCATTCCTAAAAATTTTTCCAAACATGTGACATCACGATGTATGTGAAAACCAGCAATATTATTTTCTGCGTAATCGTACAAAACTTCCACAAAAAAATTATGAAGCGTGTACAGATCACTGGCCAACTCATCTGAAGTAAAACGAATGATAAATTCACCATTGTCTATAAGGTATGTTGCCTTTAATTCATCAGGAAGTTCAGTGTATTGTTGTAAACTTTTCATCATTCTGCTTTTAATTAACATTGCTAAGGTATACGATATATTTTAATTTATCAAAAAAATCCAATATTAAAAAACGCAATTTCATACTCACGCACTTTAAAAGTAAGATAATGATCTATAAAACAACTATTATTAACTTACAAATTACTGGTCAAAATACTTATATAAATGACATTACCAGTGATTAACACAATGCAAGGTTTAGGGGTTGGAGTAAGAGCAAAAATAAAATTTCTAAATTGTATCTTTAAAAAGTTCAATTTTGCAAAAACACCCTATTGACTGGACTAATTAGCTGCAGCCCACAGCCAACAAAATGATTTTAAAAAAAAATAATTCGTATATCTAATTTGTTTGAAAATTTATTATAGCAAATTATTCATAAATCAGTATTTTATTTCTTGTAAGGTTTTGCCAACTATAGATAATATTACTAAAAGAAGAAAAACATTGGCTTAGAGAAGCTATAAACCTTAAAATACTATTATAAATG
>CAZQEZ010000080.1:5327-20397 GCA_964592475.1 uncultured Roseivirgaceae bacterium | reverse complement strand
AATATTTCCAATTAGTACATTTAAAATTTATCCTTAAGTTGACGGCTATGCCCTTACTCCCCCCTGTAGGGGCTTTCTATAAAATCTTCTGATAGAAAGCCTCATTTTTCAAAAACCTGATTTAAATAAATGAGTTAATTGCTTATCTTTATTGGTAGAATTTTATAAAAATCATTATGGCGGGTCAATCAAAACTTAATCGAAGAAAATTCATTTCTGTAGGAGCCACGTTAAGCTTAGGTTTGCCATTTATTGGCAAAGCCAAATCAAATAGCCGTCACGCATCCTTTGCTAAGAGAAAGGTAAGCCCTGAATGGCGAAACAAACAAGATGGCATGTCTTACCGGCAGTTGGGCGATACCGGCATGATGATATCAGAAGTGGTAAGTGGGGGAGATCCGGTGAGGATGAACAACTTGAAAACTACTGAAATAGCTATTGAGCGAGGGGTAAATTACCTGGATATGGCGCCGGCCTATGGTGGGGGTGAGTGTGAAGAAAGCTACGGTAAAATAATCGATAGCAACTCTAAAAGAGAAAACGTGTTTATGACTACCAAAGTAAGCGGTTATACCAGGGTGAGAAACCGATTGTACCGGGAGATTTTTGATGGACTGTCTGGTGCCAGGCAAGAATATTATCAGAAGAAAGCCAATGAACTGCGACAGCTTCGCAATGTTGATAAGCCCGGCTACTTTATCACTTATTATCCCGGTCAGCCGCGTTCGTTTGAGGGTACTTACCTGAGTAATGCTTTAGCTGCCGATTATGCCCATAAAGTAGAGGGCAGTTCTGAATTTAAGCAATACATACTCAACTCCATAGAAGGAAGTTTGAAGAGGGTGGGCACCGACTATTTTGATATTTTAATGTGTCCTCATGGCGCGGGATCGCCAGAAGAAGTTCAGATTGAAGAAACATTTACCACTTTTGATCAGCTCAGAAAAGAAGGAAAAGTTCGATTTTTGGGGGTTTCAACGCACAATGACCCTGCCGGTGTAGTACGAGCCGCCAAAGAAACAGGCATTTACCACGTGGCCATGTGTGCTTACAATATAATCAACGCAGGCTATATGGAACGAGATATTCAACTAGCCAGTGAAAGCGGTATGGGAATAATTGCTATGAAAGCGGCTATGGCAGTAGCCACACAGCATAAAGCACTACAACCAATACCACAATGGAGAATAGATAAAGTAGAACGAATAGTACCGGGCGAGATGAAGCCACCGGTGAAGGCTTATTTATGGGCTCTGCAAAACCCCAATATTTCAGCGGTGATCTCCAACCTTTGGGATGAGCAACATATCAATGAAAACTTATCGGTAACAGGAAAAAAAGTTGGATTGGAACCTGGTTAATATTGCATATTAGATAATTATTTTTTAAATTCAGGCTTTTTTTTCACAAATCGTGAATTGAAAGCCTTTTTTATTAATAAAACCTAGCAATCAACTGATCTATGAAAAACCTGAAACTGCTTCAAATTCAAGGAAAATATGCTCCGGGCTGGTGGCTGCAACAGTACGAGCAGCAATTAATCGCTACCCTTGAATCTGTCCTGAGCCAACCATTTTTGATCATCAGCAGTCGGCATCGTACCGACTTATTTTTTGCTGATAAAAATAGTATAGTAGATACCATTATCAAATCATGGTGCCTCAATCAATGCAAAGATTACCACCAGCGATTCGTGGAGCTTTTTACGCAAGTATACAATAGAAACGACGCCTTACGCCATTACTTTACCAGCTTGTATAGTTTGGCAACCTATCCCAGGGCATTTCAACAATATAAGCACAAATTTAACCTGGTAAAAGAGCGGCAGGCAGAAAACAGTATTATGAAAATGCTGATAAAAAGTGAACATTACCTGGAAAAAGTGAATAAAGCTTATCGGTCTAGCGGTATGATGCTTAACGAAGAAAATGCGGTGAAAGATAGTGGATATCCTATCACTAATGAAAAACTTTATTGGAAGCAAAATCTGAGTAGCAATTAAGAATTTTTTAAAATAAAGTGTCATTTGATACTATTCAAGGAATGGTATAAAGCAAAGTTATGGCTAATAAAACATGTACCTGATTTCTTTAATTTATTTCACTCGCCAAAGCGAATCCAGGTAATACTTATTATCATCAAAAAAGTTTTCAACTAATTCAAAACCAGTTTTATCGGCTAACGATTGTATGAAGTGAAGATCATATTTGCGCGAAATTTCTGTATGGATAGCTTCCCAGGCATGAAAATGGAAAGTGGCATCTAAACTTTTGACATTTACTTGTTGAGCTTCTTCACTAATGAGATAGCTCCGACACTCTCCGGAAACCGGATCATAGAAAGGGTAATGTCTAAATTTATTTAGATTAAAATCAGCTCCCAATTCTTTATTTATCCTGTCTAGTAAGTTAAGATTAAAAGCTTTTGTAATCCCATGAGGATCATTATAAGCTTCAAGGATCACATTTGGATCTTTTTTTAGGTCAAAACCTGTAAGCAGCATATCTCCTTTGGCCAAATTTTGATGTAGGTGTCTTAAAAAATCTACCGTACCTACCGGAGTAAAATTGCCAATATTTCCACCCAAAAATAAAACGATTTTTTTGCGATCATCAACAAGGTTAAGCTGAGCAAGCGTTTCGAAGTAGTCTCCTTGTAGGCATTCTACAGTCAATTTCGGAAGTTTTTGCTGTAAATCAAGTTTGAGTTCCGAAAGAATATTACCGGAAATATCGATTGGTAAATATTTAAAGTTGGCTTTTTGCTCCGTAAAATGTGAGAGCAAAACCTTGGTTTTCATGCCATCTCCGGCACCAAATTCAATTAAATCAAAAAAATTACGACTACCGGTAAAATACTTAAGAAGGTTTTTTTTGTGATTATTGAAAATGGCTAGCTCACAATCAGTCGGATAATATTCTGGCATATTCATTATTTGCTGAAATATTTCATCTCCCTTCTTGTCGTAGAAATATTTGCTGGATATATGTTTGGGACTAGCCGATAAGCCGATTAATACATTTTCAGCAAATTTATCATCTTCAGTTTTTTCCACAATTTCTTGAGAGCTCAATTTCTCCCCGGTACTGGAATTCATCTATTTAATAAAGTTTATTATTTTAAATATCTTCTGCTAACCTAATGCCTGTAAATTGCCATTGCAAATGGGGATGAAAAAAATTGCGGTAAGTAGTACGTATATGATCTGCTGAAGTGGCACATGAGCCGCCTCTTAATACCATTTGATTCACCATAAATTTACCGTTATATTCCCCTAAAGCTCCACCGGGTCGCTGATAATGCGGATATGGCAAATAAGCACTTTGGGTCCATTCCCAACAATCGCCCATTAACTGCAAAGAATCACCTTGTAAAGATTGGGGGTGCAAATTCTTTTGATCAACAAAATTTCCATCACTTGGTTCTGCGGCATGTTTTATAGCAGCTACTTCCCACTCGGGTTCTGTAAGCAAACGCTTACCCCTCCAGGCAGCAAATGCATTAGCTTCGTAGTAGCTTACATGGGTCACAGGTTCTAATGGAGCTATTTTTTGAAATCCGGTAAGTTTGTAATTGTACCAGCCATCTTCTTTTTTGTGCCAGTATAGTGGTGCTTCTATATTATTGGCTTTTACCCAATCCCATCCATCTGATAGCCAGAACCGATGATTTTTATATCCACCATCAGCTACAAATTCAAGATATTCCCGGTTGGTTATCAACCGATTTAAAAATCTAAACCCGTTTATATACACTTTATGTACGCCAGTTTCATTATCATAATGAAAATCGTTGCCCTGATAACCTATTTCATATATATCTTCTGGTATTTCAATGTATTTTTCAGCTGAAAGAATTCCCGGCGATTGATCTGAAGTATCATTTGATTGATAAACCGGAAATAACGGATTATGCCCCAAAATGTATTTTATATCTGTGAGCATTAATTCCTGATGTTGCTGTTCATGCTGCAAGCCTATCTCTATTATGTACAACATTTCAGGTGTTTTATCCAGATCACTTTCAAAAAAAGATAACATTTGTTCATCTACATGTTTTCTGAAAGCAAATATATCTTCTACTGAAGGACGCGTCATATTTCCACGGTTTGGCCTTAAAACCCTTTCACCCAAGCTTTCATAATAACTGTTAAAGAAATAATTATAATCCGGGTGAAAAATTTGGTAATCAGTGACATACTTTGACAAAAGCAAGTTTTCAAAAAACCACGTGGTATGAGCCAGATGCCATTTGGGAGGACTTACATCAACTACCGGCTGCACCACGTAGTCTTCAATACTTAAGGGTTCACAAATGGCTAAAGATAAATTTCTTACCTTTAAATACTTTTTTTTGAGCGTATTTATATCTTTCGAAAGTGAAATTGTAAAATTTTCCAAATAAGATTCCATCAAAAAAAATTAGATAATAAAAAATTTAAATACTTAATATATCGAAGAGAGGAATATAAATATAAGTTGAAACAATGCGTATCAATTAATGTTTAGCTGAAAGCCGATTCATTTAAGAATTTTTTTTAAGCTATGAAAATTATAATACTAATTCTAGGTTTCTTAATGATTGCTGCTACGCTCATTCCATTTTTAAAAAAAGAATTTTGGTGGATAAGAGTATTTGACTTTCCACGACTTCAAATATTGTCGATCGCATTCATTGTTTTTATTGCCTACTTATTTTACTGGAATTCTGGAGAGTTTTGGGAGAATTTCTTTTTAGTTGTGCTTATTGCTGCCATTTTGCATCAGGTAAGTGTGATATTTCCTTATACAACTATGCATAAAAAACAAGTTGTACTATGTAAAGACCCATTTGAGAGCATCTCGTTTAGTTTAATAGTTATGAATGTGCTCATGACAAATCGCAATAGCAAAAAGGCTTTAGAAATCATTGATAAAAACGACCCGGATATTTTACTGGCACTGGAAACCGATCATTGGTGGAAGGATCAATTTTCGCCTTTGGAAAAAAAATACCCTCACAATGTTTTAGTGCCAATGGATAACACGTATGGTATGTTACTTTATAGCAAGCATGAATTGATTGATCCTACCATAGAATATATTTTGGTAGAAGGGGTGCCATCAATTCATACAAAGGTAAATATTAATGATGCCATTATAACTTTTTATGCCGTACATCCTGAACCACCGGCACCGGGCCATAGCGAGAAATCTACTAATCGTGACGCTGAATTGATCACTATTGGCAAAAAAACCAGAAAATGTGAAGATCCGGTAATTGTAGCAGGGGATTTAAATGACGTCGCCTGGTCGTACACTACTAGTTTATTTACCAGATATAGCGAGCTGCTGGATCCAAGAATTGGTAGAGGCATGTTTAACACTTTCAATGCCAAACACACGTGGATGCGCTGGCCGCTAGATCATATTTTCCATTCCGATCATTTTCAGATGGGAGAAATCAAGCGATTAGAACCTTTCGGTTCCGATCATTTTCCTATTTATTTGCAATTATGTTTTAAACCTGATGATAAACATAAGCAGGATGAACCGGAAGCTGATAAAGCAGAGGTAGATTTCGCCAATGATAAGGTTGATAGAGCTCATGATGGTAATTAGAGACGGTAAAAGAAACAATTAATATCTTTACGAATTCATATTTTAAAGGCAAATGCAATCTCAATTCCTGTAAATTGTTTAGTTTAATCCTCAATACATAAGGTTGTGCGATATTTCTTAATTTTCTTTTTGCTAATCAGTCGATTAGCCTGGGCTCAGCAGGATACGCTCAAGGCGGTTAATACTATTAATATCATAAATAAACATAAAGAAAATGAAATAATAGAAAACATAAAAGAGTATAGTAAGCGTGATAACATTTTCGGTTTATTGTTAAATAAAGTAATTAAAAAACCCAGCAAGAAGCTTAACCAATGGGATTACAGCTATCAGCAGTATGAAGAATATGTAAATAAGATAATAAGAAATGTTTCCATCAATACAATGGAAGTGTTTGGGCAGAAAGGAGCAGATACGGCCAGGAATCCTAATATGATAGAGAAACTTGGAGACTTTTTACATGTAAAAACCAGAAAATGGATTGTTCGAAATCAACTATTATTTGAGTCGGGACAACGACTGGCACCTTTTAAACTAGCGGAAAGTGAGCGCCTTTTGAGGAGCAGAGATTATCTGTACGATGCTCAAATATGGGTTATACCTGTGGGTAAAGACAGTGCCGATATAATAGTTACTACTCAAGATTTATGGAGTCTTGCTCCGGAAGGAGCAGTTTATTTAGATGAAAAGTCGGGCAAATTAACGCTCAACGAGAACAATTTTCTAGGGTACGGCTTCAAGGCCAGGGTCGGTTTTTATTTTGGCGATCGATTTCCCGGCGATTATTTGCATTATGACGCCTCCATTCGTTTTGAAAATCTCTTTGCCCAATATCTTCACGTGAGTTTGCTGCGAAACTATGACAGATTTGGTATTAGCCATAAAATAGAAATAGAGCGAATATTTGAAACACCCTTAATTGATTTTGCTGGAGGAATAACCATGAACTGGCACGAAAGAAATCAATTGTTTGCTGCACGTGACACCATTCTTTTGCAAAAGATGCATTTCATTAATCAGCAATATTGGCTTGGCTATGGCACTAATTTATTTAGTAAATATGATTTTCAAAATCAATATTATGTTGGCGCGGCTGTTGAAAACTGGGATTATTTTAACAAGGCTTCTGATTTGCTAAATAATCATTACTTTCAGGATAATACGAGATTTTTGGCAAGTGCCGGTTATGCTTTTCGAAGGTATCACAAAACCAGTTTTGTTGTAGGCTTAGGTAGAGCAGAAGACATTCCTGTAGGAAGTATTTTTACTGCTACAGCTGGTTATGTAGATGGAGAAATAAGGCATAAGTGGTATGCAGGTGCTAAAATTGGATACAGTACTTATGCAAAAAAAATCGGCTACTTTTCAGCTATTGCTGAAGCAGGTTCTTTTTTTTATAAGCAACAGGCCAATGAAAGTGCTATTCGATTTGATCTTACTTACTTTACCAATCTGCAAAGAATCGGAAACTTTCGTTTGCGTCACTTTCTGCGATTTCGTCATGCCTATATAGATGAGCCTCAGCAGTTGCAAGAAATGATTAAATTGGATAATAATGAAGGGATCAGGGGATTTAATTTAGATTTTTATGGTAATAAAAAATTAGTTTTTAATTATGAATTAAACTTGTTTCCACCTTTTAAGGTATTTGGTTTTGGTTTTGCCGGTGTCGGTTTTGTGGATTTTGGGTTGCTCGCGAATGAAAATGAAAAAATTTGGAATGGTAGATTATTTAGAGGTGTTGGTCTGGGTTTGAAAATAAGAAATGAAAACCTGATTTTTCAATCAATTCAGTTACTGCTAGGTTACTTTCCCGATGCTATTGCCACTACTCCCGATATCAATGTATTTGACCAAAAGCGCGATTTTTATGAATTTGAAAAATATCAATTTTCGAAGCCGGAAATTGTAAGGTTTTAATAAATCTTACATTTGCTTTTTGGTAACGCTTCCTGTTCTTATATTAGTAAATGGCTTTTCGTATTGTGAAATTTTTATTCTTATTTTTTCAGGTTTTTGCTGTTTGTGGTGTTCTTGCTCAGGTACCTAATGATAATATTGCAAATCGAATTAAATTGGATTTAGGTAAGGAAATAAAATCTCATACACAAAATTGCACAGTGCAATGGGCATGTGTAGATGAATCACTTACCGGTAAATGTATTGATTACCATAATGATCAATGGTTTGAATTTAATTCTGGTTCGTTTAATCATTTATATTTTATTGTGTCTTCGCAGCAATGCAGAGATGTAAGAGGTGTGCAGCTTGTTTTAATAGAAGGTGCACCTTGTGAAACAAAGACTTACAATGTACTTGAATGTAAATCTTTGGGAACAAATAATGACTTTTATATAGAAGCAGATGTTAAATCAGCCACTAATTATCTAATCAATATAGATGGTTATAAAGAAATTTGCTGATCAGGGATATGATAAAGTAATTGTGCAAGTTAATTGTGATGGTCAACCCGATAATAGCTACCGGGTCAACCTATCAAAATGATTTAATTGATTGCGTTCTTATTTTGGTTATCCAGAAAATCCAATATTTGATTTACATCTAAACGTTTACCAATAATTTTTTTATTTTTATCTAAAATATAAATTACGGGGGTTGAAAATATATTATAGTCTTTTCTTTGGTATTGAAAATCTAAATAGGTTTTCCAATCCAAATTAAGCTCTTTGTTGAAATCAATAACCGGTTCAACGGCTGGCTGAGTACATATAGGAATCACTTCACCCCCTCTTATTTTTATTGCCGCGTTAATGTCATTTAGCTTAGGAGCTACTTTTTTACAATGGCTGCAATCAGGATCAAAAAAGAAAAGCACCAAATATTTAGATTGCAAATCATACAAGTTGACTGGTGTAGTATCGGTTTCATATATTACCATTGGCGGAGCTGGTTCACCTATCAGGTTTGGCTTGGTTTCTTCTACTTTGGTTTTTATTTTTTCAACTACATCTTCGTCTGCCCAGGTAGCTTCTCCTGATAGATAGTATTTCTCTGCTAATTCAACAAATACTTTGTCCATACCCATTATTTCAGAAGTTTCATACTTACTGGTAAGCGTTACTACCATGTAGCGATACATGTCAGGATTATCTTTGGCCTGGTCTATGATGAAGCTGGCTGATTTGATCACGCTATCAGGATTCGGGTGCGTGAGTTTTTCTAAATATTCCATCACCTTCCCATGTAGAAAGTTGGTACGCAAATTTCTGTCGTCACTTAAGTCAATATTGTCGAAAAAATGTGCTTTATAATAATTGAATTGAAAATTTGGATCTAGCGGGTTACCATTTTCATCTTTTTCAGGCTCAGGAATTTCTGGTCTTCGGGTTGCTTTTAAAATATTGGCAAGGAATAAATTCGGATGTTTCTCAACTATGTTTTCCTGATATCCGGTTACTTGTTTTTCAATTTCCGCTAATTGTTTTCGTAGATTAGCTGCAGCTTCTTCATCTTTTTCTGTTTGCAATTTTTGATTTAATTCAGCAGCATTTTTTTGTTTTTGACTTACAAATAAACGTAAATCTTTAAATAACTCATTTTCTTTACTGCCTGTTACCTGCATATTTTTTACATAATCCAAAGTATCGGTAGTGATGCTAAAATGCTGGTCGGAGTCTACAATAATTTCGAAATAATCACTTGGGGTGTAAAAGAAATAAATACCACCGGGCAAAGCTTCCTCTCCGGTAAAGACCGCTTTATTGTTGATTACCTGACTGGTATCAGTCACGTATCTTTTGTCACCGTAGTAGTAGCCCAAATAGGCGGTGGATTGGTCAATTTTATCTACTGTCACCTCAATATTATATCCTTGAGGCTGTGAGCTACAATTAAGAAAAAATAATAAGCTGCTGGCAATCAGAGCCGTATAAAATTTGATGTTTCTCATAATAAATATTAATTAAATAGCTCAACAAAATTGAGCCAATTATAACTTAAATTCAACTTTAATAAACGAATACTTATTACATGTGGCAAAAGTTTAAGGCCAAAACGATAATTATCTAAAAAGATTGCTAATTAACATGATTAACTAGCAGTCATTCGGGTAAAAAATTACCAGGCAAAAGGTGACTTGATTTGATCTCAATACTAATGTTTGATTATGATAATTAAAATTGGAAAGTAAACATATCATAAATAAGACTAGAACCATTAAATTTTCTCCTTAGAAGTTGTTTTAAATTTTTTCTAATGTTAATATTGTATCAAAATGACACGAATATTTAATTTTTTTATCCAATGGAGGAAAAGTCCGAAAATCGTAACAGAATTTTAGAAGAATCCCGCAAACTATTTTACAATCTTGGCTATAAGAAAGTGACCATGGACGAGATTGCTAGTAACATGAAGATGAGCAAAAAAACATTATATAAATACTTTGATGGTAAATACGAGATAATGAAAACGATTGTTCATGATGTGATCGACGATTTGGGCAATGGTATCGATAAAATTATCTATGATGATAACATGGAATATCCTGCTAAACTGAGGCAAATGCTCAAGTTTGTAGGGCTGCATTTGAGTAAAATAAGTCCGCGACTAATGGAAGATATGCAGGTTAATTTGCCCGAGCTTTGGGAGGAAGTAAACAGATATAAACGCGATAGTGCCTTTAAAAGATTTTATAAGTTAATTGAAGAAGGAAAACGTAAAAAATTAATCAATGACCAAATTAATCATCATCTTATCGTTGTGCTTTATGCCAATGCTACTCAAAATTTGCTAGACCCAGGTTTTCTTTATCAATTGCCGCAAGATATTTTGGAAAAAATTCCTCGCGCTCCTGCCGAAATCTTTGATAATTTGGTAAACATTATCTATGAAGGAATTCTTACGGAAGAAACCAAAAAAGAGTATAGAGAAGAACTTTAAAATATTATTTAACAATTGGTGCTGTCACTCTTTCTTTATCCCTATATTTAATAGGCCCACTTCAAATAAGAAGCTCCCCAGGTGAAGCCTCCGCCAAATGCTGCCAATACAATGTTATCCCCTTTCTTAAACTTATCTTCCCATTCCCACAAACATAGAGGAATAGTTGCAGCTGTAGTATTTCCATATCGCTCAATATTCAAGGTCACTTTATCCATGCCTACTCCCATACGTTTAGCTACAGCTTCTATTATTCTTTTGTTGGCTTGGTGTGGCACCAGAAAAGAAACATCATCACCACTGAGATTATTACGATTCATTATTTCCACGGCTATATTCGCCATATTAGTTACAGCTACTTTAAATACTGCTTTGCCGTCTTGGTAAAAATAATGCATACCGGCATCTATTGTTTCATGCGTTGGGGGATAGGCCGAGCCACCACCTTTCAGGTAAATCATATCTTTGCCTGAACCATCGCTGTGTATCACCGTGTCCATTACGCCATTTTCCTCTGTAGTTGGCTCCAATAAAACGGCAGCCGCGGCATCACCAAATAGAATGCAGGAATTACGATCCTTATAGTCAGTAATAGACGACATTTTATCAGCTCCCACTAAAACAACCTTTTTATAATTGCCGGATTTAATAAAGTTTACAGCAGTTTCCAAGCCATAAATAAAACCTGTACACGCGGCTGCAATATCAAAGCTCGGGGTATTTCCCAGTCCAATATTCGAGGCAATAATATTGGCGGTAGACGGGAACAACATATCAGGAGAAATGGTAGACACTATCAGTAAGTCAATTTCTTTTGGATCAATATCTTTTTTTTCACAAAGTCGCTTCACAGCTTCAGTACCAAGCACGGAGGTGCCCTTGCCCTCACCTTTCAGCAATCTTCTTTCTTTTATGCCCGTTCTGGAGGTTATCCATTCGTCATTGGTATCTACCATTGTTTCCAATTCTGCATTCGTCAGAACATAATCTGGTACGTACCCTGCTATACCCGTGATAGCCGCCTTTATGTTACTCATTTTTTTAAATATAGTTGATTATCTTTTATACTTTACTATAAAGAATCTTAAGGTTTTTAAGATTATTACCGATTCAACGGAAAAATTTGCGCAATATTAGAGAAAAAATAATTAAGTGAAAAACTTACCTTTGTTCATTAGATAATTAGCAAATTATATAATAATAGTAATAACCATTACAAACTTCGCTTTCTACCTTTTATTAAGCACAACTTTAATGGCCTAGGATCAAATCAGATCTTTCTGCAATTATTTTTTTTGCAATGCCTGTTTTTCTTTAACCTTCTTAATTTTTCCAAATATATTGACACTTTTAAACAATTTTCTTAATTTTGTTCACGTGTGCATTATTAATTACAAATCATAACTAAAAACAATACTATGGCTTATCATTTCGAAGACCTCAAAAATAAAGTTTGTGTAATCACTGGAGGTGGGGGTGTAATAGGTACCTCTTTGGCAACCGGTTTAGCAAGCGTTGGGGCAAAAATTGTAATACTTGACCTGTATCAGGATCGGGCAGATAATATTGCTTCTAATATTGCAAAAGCCAGTGGTGTAGAAGCTATTGGTGTAGAAAGCAATGTGCTGAATAAAGAATTACTTTTAAAGGCACGAGAAGAAATTTTGGATAAATTTGGCCAGATAGACATTTTGATCAATGGTGCGGGTGGCAACTCTCCTAAAGCAACTACTGAACTGGAATTTATTGACGACTCTGTAATGGGCGAACTGGACAAAACATTCTTTGGTTTAGAGGAAGAAGCATTTAAAAATGTTTTCGATCTCAATTTTATGGGAACATTGCTTCCTTCAATGGTATTTGCCCGTGAAATGGTAGAGCGGAAAAGTGGAGTGATCCTTAACATTTCTTCCATGAATAGTTTTCGGCCATTAACCAAAATCCCTGCATATTCTGCTGCTAAAGCTTCTATCAATAATTTCACTGAATGGTTATCTGTACATTTTGCCAAAGCGGGTGTAAGGGTGAATGGTATCGCGCCAGGTTTTTTCATTACCAACCAAAACCGTTTTCTTTTAATTGAGGAGAACACCGGAGAGTTAACTCCCAGGGGCAAAAAAATTATTTCTGGTACTCCTATGGGTAAATTTGGTGAGCCAGATGATCTGATAGGCACTGTTCTTTACCTGCTTTCGGATTTATCTAATTTTGTAACGGGAGTAACGATTCCGATAGATGGTGGGTTTAATGCGTACAGCGGCGTTTAATTTTTTTTAATCTCGAAATTTTGAAAATATATATTCATTATGGCTAAAAATGTAATAGTAGCTCAATCTGGTGGTCCCTCGCCAGTAATTAATAATTCACTTCGTGGTATCGTGGAAACCTGCAAAATGTTTCCGGAAACTTTTGGGAAAATTTATGGCGGCTGGCATGGTATAGAAGGCGTTTTGAAGGAAGAATTGATAGATCTTTCTGCTCAGGATGAAGAAGAAATTGCTTTATTGCGCAGCACCCCAGCTGCAGGAAGTATCGGTACCTGCAGGTATAAATTGAAAGATCACCAGGACAAAGACTTTGACCGGGTGATGGAAGTACTGAAAGCGCATGACGTCGGATATTTCTTTTACATCGGGGGAAATGATAGCCAACATACTGCCTTTAAGGTTAGTCAGCAGGCACAGGAGCGTGGATTGGATGTTATAGGAACCGGGGTGCCTAAGACCATTGATAATGATGTGGGAGATAGCGAATTTCAATTGATTGACCATACCCCGGGGTAT
Source organism: uncultured Roseivirgaceae bacterium (assembly GCA_964592475.1). Taxonomy (GTDB): domain Bacteria; phylum Bacteroidota; class Bacteroidia; order Cytophagales; family Cyclobacteriaceae; genus CAZQEZ01. The sequence goes on along the minus strand of CAZQEZ010000080.1, from coordinate 7,115 downwards.
GGAAGTGTAGCACGATACTGGTCGCACATTGTGCAAAATGCCAATGAAGAAAATATGGGTTCTTCACCAGCCGATCCGGTGTTGGTGCTGCAGGCAATGGGAAGAAAAATTGGTTATATTCCTGCAGCTGCACGTTTAGCTGATCCAAAAAGGGAAATGCCATTGCAAATTTACATGACTGAATCGAAAGTGTCTTTAGATGAAATGGCCGATAACGTAAATGACCAATTAAAAAAAGATGGTCGCTGTATCGTGGTAGTTAGTGAAGGCTTCGATGTAGGAGAGATTGGCGAAGTGAAAGACAACTTTGGTCACACCTCATTTGGCTCCAGTCAGGTATCAGTATTCCAGTCGGTAGTGAATTTTCTCAATAAGAAAAAATTTAACGTTACCGGAAAAGCGCGAGGCCAGGTAATGGGAACCGACCAGCGAGATACTTCTATCTATGCTTCCACCGTAGATCTGGACGAGGCTTATAAAGTTGGTCAAAAAGCAGTAGAAGTAGCCATGAAAGATGGTAATGGCTGGATGTCAACTATTTTGCGAGAGCCGGGTTTTATTTATAATGTGAAATACGATAAGGTGCCGCTGGAAAAAGTAGCGCTATCGGAAAGAACTTTTCCTGAAAAATGGATAGCTCCTAATCGCATGGATGTAACCGACGAGTTTTTACAGTACGTAAGGCCATTAATTGGTGAAGATTGGGTTTCGGTACCTATCATCAATGGTCGACAAAGGTTTGCTAAATTAAAACCAGTGTTTGCCGATCAAAAACTACCGTCTTATGTGCCACAAGCTTATCAAAGTTAATTTTTTAGAATAATAAAAACATAAATAAAATGTCTCAAGACCCACAAGAAGAATTAAAAAATCTACAACCAACTAAAGACTTTTTTATTGGCATTGATTCCGATGGTTGTGCATTTGATACCATGGAAATCAAGCACAAGGAGTGCTTCTGTCCTAACACCATCAAATATTGGAACTTACAGCAGGTGAGTAAATATGCTCGTGAAGCCTGGGACTTTGTCAATCTCTATTCAAAAACCAGGGGATGCAATCGTTTCCTGGCACTGATTGATACACTGGACTTATTACGTGACCGCAAAGAAGTGCAAAAGAGAAATGCTGATATTCCGCGCATCGAATCGGTAATAGAGTGGACTAAGAAAGAGTCTAAATTGGGTAATCCGGCCCTTAAAAAATACGCGGCTGAAGTAAATGATCCCATCATCAATCAGGCGCTGGAATGGTCACTTGCTATTAACGAAACCGTAACGGATATGGTGCATGACATACCCCCTTATCCATTTATGCGTGAGTCGCTACAAAAGTTGAATGAAAAGGCAGATGCCATGGTGGTGAGTTCTACCCCGGTAGAGGCACTCGAAAGGGAATGGAACGAAAACGATATTGCTCAATACGTGCGTGTAATTGCCGGACAGGAGCATGGCAGTAAAAAAGAACACCTGGGATATGCGGCCAAAGGTAAATACCCCGATGATAAAATCCTGATGATAGGCGATGCTCCCGGAGATATGAAAGCAGCTAAAGCGAATGATGTGCTTTATTACCCCATCAATCCCGGACACGAAGAAGATAGCTGGGAGAGGTTTTACAATGAAGCACTAGACAGGTTTTTTGCCGGTACTTATGCAGGCGATTACGAAGCAGCTTTAATTAAAGAATTTGAAGGCTACTTGCCGGAAACGCCTCCCTGGAAATAAGGAATGAGCAAAAAGTTGGAAGCTCAAAGATAAAAGTAAACAATAAACCCCGAAGGGGTGA
>CAZQEZ010000080.1:0-5227 GCA_964592475.1 uncultured Roseivirgaceae bacterium | reverse complement strand
TGATATGATTATAGGGGTGACAAGATCATACGAAAGAACCCCGAAGGGGTGACAAGATTATAGGGATGATATGATTATAACAATAAACCCCGAAGGGGTGACATGATTATAGGGGTGACAGGATTATAGATTGTAAAAGAAATTAACGACTAACAAATTAAAACATGGTCTATTACCAGAGAGGTTCAGAAACCGAAATATTAACCGATGATGAATTAAAAGCCGGATTACATGAAGCATTTGCCAAAATGGGTGAGCGGAACAAGGTGCTAGCCTTACCCCCCGATTTTACCCGTTTCCATTCACAGGCTGGTTTACTTACCGAATTTACCTGGCAATATTACGGCGATAAACTCACCGATGTGATGCCGGCACTGGGTACCCATGTTCCCATGAGCGAACCGGAAATCAAAAAAATGTATGGCAGCGTACCTTTGGATTTATTCCGGGTACACGATTGGCGCAATGACGTAGTTCAGGTAGGAGAGGTACCAGCATCCTTTCTCGAAGAGATTTCAGAAAACAGGGTCAGTTACTCCTGGCCGGCGCAGGTAAACAAACTATTGGTAGAAGGTGGGCATGATCTCATTCTTTCAGTAGGGCAGGTAGTGCCTCACGAAGTAGTGGGTATGGCCAATTTCAATAAAAATATTTTTGTTGGCACCGGTGGGGTAGAAGGCATCAACAAAAGCCACTTTCTGGGGGCAGCTTATGGCATGGAACGCATGATGGGACGTGCCAACACACCGGTGAGGAAAGTACTTAATTATGCTTCTGAAAACTTCACCAATAATTTACCGATCGTTTATGTGCTTACGGTAGTAGGCAAGGACCCTGAAGGTAAACTGGGCGTTAAAGGACTTTTTATAGGTGATGATATGGAATGCTTTGAAATGGCTTCTGAGTTATCGTTGAAAGTAAATTTTCAAATGTTAGATAAACCTTTGAAAAAGGTAGTGGTTTACCTGGACCCGGAAGAATTTAAAAGCACATGGCTGGGTAATAAAAGTGTTTACCGTACCCGGATGGCCATTGCTGATGGCGGAGAACTAATAGTACTGGCACCAGGCCTGAAAGAATTTGGAGAAGATAAAGAAATAGACCGGCTGATACGCAAATACGGCTACCTCACTACCCCTGAGATTTTAAAATTAACTGATGAGAACGAGGAATTGCAAAATAATCTAAGTGCTGCGGCACACCTGATTCACGGTTCTTCGGAAAATCGCTTTACCATCACCTATTGCCCGGGTCATTTGACTAAAGAAGAAATCGAAAGTGTCAACTTTCAATATGCCGACCTTAATGCCATGATGAAAAAATACAATCCGGAAAAATTGAAAGATGGTTTTAATACAGTAGATGGTGAGGAAGTTTTCTTCATTTCCAATCCAGCCCTTGGTCTGTGGGCTTATAAAGAACGATTTAAATAGCCATAGATGAAAATTGTAGCGGATGATAAAATACCATTTCTAAAAGGAGTACTGGAACCTTATGCAGAGGTTGTTTACGTGCCTGGTGGACAAATTGGTGCTAATGAAGTACAGGATGCCGATGGATTGATCATTCGTACCCGTACGAAATGTAATGAATCGTTGCTCAATGGTTCCAAAGTGCAATTTATTGCTACAGCTACCATCGGTTTCGATCACATCGACATGCATTACTGTGCCGAAAATGGTATCATTTGGCGCAATGCGCCCGGTTGCAATTCAGGCTCGGTTATGCAATATATAGTGGCTGCATTACTGCAAATTGCTAATTATAAAAAATACCAGCTAAGTGAGAAAACCCTCGGTGTAGTAGGAGTAGGTAATGTAGGCAGTAAAGTGGTTGCTGCTGCAAGATTGCTGGGGATGAAAGTTTTGCAAAATGACCCTCCCAGGGAAAGGAAAGAAGGAAAAGGCGAATTTGTTCCATTGTCGGAGGTGCTTCAAAAGTCAGACATTATCACTTTTCATGTTCCCCTCAACCAGGGCGGGGAAGATAATACGCGTCATCTGCTGGATTACAAAAAGATGACTAGCCTGAAAAAAGGGGCAGTTATTATCAATACTTCCCGTGGAGAGGTAGTTGATAATCATGCTTTAAAAGCTGCCATTATCCAGGAATTTGTGGATGAAGCAGTGCTTGATGTATTTGAAAAAGAACCGGAAATTGATCAGGACTTGCTATGTATGTTATTGCTGGGTACGCCACACATTGCCGGCTATTCGGCAGATGGAAAAGCTAATGGCACTGCTATGAGTGTGCAGGCGGTAAGTAGACAATTTAGTTTAAACCTTGACAACTGGTATCCTGAAGATGTTCCTGAACCTGAAAATCCGTTCATCAATTTGAAAAATGAGGAACCACAAAAAATATTGACTCAAATTGTAAATCATACTTATACAATTTCACGTGATGATGATAATTTGAAAACCAGCCCACGTCAGTTTGAACAATTGCGAGGTAACTATCCGCTGCGAAGGGAATTTGCCGCTTACACCGTAGTAAATAATCAATTGGACCCGGAATTACTGGCAACTATTAAAAATTTAGGATTTAAAGTACAACAATAGAAAATAAAAATTATGGAAAAAACAGATATTGGCTTGGTAGGATTGGCGGTAATGGGTGAAAACCTGGTACTGAATATGGAAAGTAAGGGATTTTCCGTTTCCGTATATAATCGAACCGTAGAGAAAGTAGATAATTTCGTGACCGGAAGGGCGAAAGGTAAAAATATAGTAGGCACACGCTCAGTAGAGGAGTTTGCCCAGTCGCTGAGCAAGCCTCGCAAGGTGATGATCATGGTAAAAGCCGGAAAGCCGGTAGATGCTTTTATTGATCAGGTGATGCCTTACCTGGAAGAAGGCGATATCATAATCGACGGTGGTAATTCCAATTACGATGACAGTATGCGCCGTACCGAATATGTAGAAAGTAAAGGATTATTGTACATCGGTACCGGTGTATCCGGCGGCGAAGAAGGTGCGCTGAAGGGGCCATCCATCATGCCAGGAGGTTCACCGGCTGCCTGGCCTCATGTAAAAGATATTTTTCAAAAAATTGCAGCCCAGGTTAGTAATGAACCTTGCTGCGAATGGATAGGGTCTAATGGAGCCGGTCATTATATCAAGATGGTACATAATGGTATCGAATATGGCGATATGCAGTTAATTTGTGAGGGATACCAAATCATGAAAGAGCTATTAGGTATGTCTGCTGACGAAATGCATGACGTATTTGACGAATGGAACCAGGGTGAATTAGATAGTTACCTGATAGAAATTACCCGCGATATACTGGGTTTCAAAGATGAAGATGGCCAGCCAATGGTAGATAAAATACTGGATACTGCCGGACAAAAAGGTACAGGTAAGTGGACCGGTATAAGTGCTCTTTCCATGGGTATCCCGCTTACGCTAATTGGTGAGGCTGTATTTGCCCGTTGCTTATCAGCACAAAAAGAAGAAAGAGTAAAAGCTGCTCAATTTCTTACCGGGCCCAGGCCAGCTTTTGATGGCGATAAAAAATCATTTATTAATGATATAAAGGATGCTTTATTTGCCTCTAAAATTATTTCTTACGCGCAGGGATTTGCCTTGTTTCGTGAAGCTGCCAAAGAATACAATTGGGATTTGAATTATGGAGAAATTGCCAAGATCTGGCGGGGAGGCTGTATTATTCGCTCGGCATTTTTGAATGACATCACCCAGGCATTCAATCAGCAGCCTGACCTGGAAAACCTGTTGATGGCGCCATTTTTCAAACAAAAAGTTGAAGCTGCTCAGCAGGGCTGGCGACGAGTATTAGCAGTGGCGATGACTAATGGTATTCCAGTACCGGCATTGGCTACCGCGCTTAACTACTACGATGGTTACCGCAGTGAAAGCTTACCTGCCAACTTGTTGCAGGCGCAACGAGACTACTTTGGTGCCCATACTTACGAAAGAGTAGATAAGCCCCGAGGAGAGTTCTTTCATACCAACTGGACAGGAAGAGGAGGAACTACCGCTTCCAGTACTTATAACGTTTGATGAATGACTGAAGACCTAAGACGGGTGACTGCTGAATATTGAGGATATTTTTATTTTTAAATATTTAGTCATCTGTCTTTGGTTACTTTAGTAATTCAATTTATTCAATTTCTTAATTTACCAGATATTCTGCATTAAATTAGCAAAAATATTAAATAGATATTTATGAAGAAGTAGCTGTAAACTTATTATCAGTCATACGTCTTCGGTCATCCGTCAAATAGAATGAGCATCACCATCAAAGACATCGCCCGTTTGGTTAACGTATCGCACACCACCGTGTCGCGAGCGCTGAACGACAGCCCACTTATTAAACCGGAAACCAAGGAGAAGATCAAGAAAATTGCCAAGGCGCACAATTACATCCCCAATTATAGCGCTAAGAGCCTGGTACTTAGTAAGTCTTACAATGTTGGCCTCTTTTTCTCAACCCTCAAGAAAGGTACCACAGCCAGTTTTTTTCACGAGGTGATCATGGGCGTTAATAGTATTATCAAAGATAAATATAGTCTATCCGTTAAAGGAATAGATGTATATAAAAACTTTACCTTACTTTCTAAGCGGTATTATGATGGTATCTTAGTGATGAGCCAGAGTAGTGATGATGACGCGTTTATTCAACGTATTATAGATGAAGAAATTCCTTTGGTAGTACTTAATCGCGATTTGAGCAAACCGGAAATTACTACGATCATCTCTGAAGACCAAACCGGAGCCTACCAGGCAACGGAATTTTTAATTAGTAAGGGACATAAGAAAATCGGTATCCTGGAAGGAAAAGAAAACTTTCGTAATAACCAAAAACGGAAACAGGGCTTTCTGGAGGCGATGCAAAAGTACGAGCTTCCCATTGAAGAAAAATGGATGGAACGCGGTAATTTTGATTTGGGAACCGGCTATATGGCCATGCGCAAATTGTTACAAAATGATGAGTTGCCCACTGCAGTATTCTGTTTTAATGATGATATGGCAGTAGGCGCCATGAAAGCCATTTACGAGAAGGGCTTGCGTATACCAGAAGATATTAGTATCATGGGATTTGATGACAGTGGCTACGCACCTTTCCTCAATCCAGCCCTCACTACCGTGAAGCGCCCGATAGAAAAAATTAGCATCGATGGCACTAAGAAGCTCCTCAATCAGATAGAAAAATCCAAAATCAGAGCAGACAACACCTTTTTCATTCCTACCGAATTGATCGTGCG
>CAZQEZ010000079.1:4516-20522 GCA_964592475.1 uncultured Roseivirgaceae bacterium | reverse complement strand
AGGACAATATATACTTTCGACTTTATAATCCTGACAGGTTTTGCTGCCTTAAATAAATAGGCACCTGACATTTATAAATGGTGCACTGCAATTGATGCACAGCACCTTAACCTGTTATGACTGGCAGGTTTAAACGCTGCATGCAGGATCATGTCATCCCTTCGGGATTTGGCATTGTTATTTTACTAATCCTGACAGGTTTTGCTGTTGATTCTAATTAATTATGCTGAATTCGGGCCTCTGATAGTCTTAACCCAACTTGGCAAACAAACGTCCCGGGAACTGAGGAGAACTTATTGTTCAGGATAAATTTGCAGACTTGCAGCTAGTATTACCATTCTTTACATCCCCGGCAACTTAAATTTCATGGTCACTTCACCGGTCTGCCGGTCTACTTCAATTTTAGCATTTTCAGCTGCCATATCTTTCCCGGTCGACATTTTAAATAATCCGGAAAGGAAACTCATGCCGTCCTGCATCACCTTTTCTACCTGTTCATAGTGTTGTCTTTCTGTTTTCACATCACTTGTTTCGTTGCCTGGCAAATTGCGCTCCTCTTCTTCATCTGGTTGATACCCGGGTTCAGCTTCGTTATTTTCTTCACCATTTGCCAATGTAGTCTCAATTATTTCCAGTTCACTATCTTCTTCTTCCACCTCGTTTTCCTCTACAGTTTCTATTTCTGGTTTTTCCAACTTGGCCAGCATGTTACGCATATCTTCCAGAAACTGTTCCTTTCCCCGTTTGGAAAGGTCTACTTTGTCTGTGTTTCCCTGGCTGTCAAGTACTCCTTCAAACAGGTTTTGCTTAACCTCCAATCCTGCCGCTATATCCATCTCGATAGAATTAACAGCCATCAAATCGATCACGGTAACCTGTTTGCTTTGTTGCCCAATCCTGTCGATACGGCCAATGCGCTGATTCTTTTTAGCCGGATTCCAGGGCAGTTCAAAATTGATCACGGTATCCGCCATCTGTAAATTCAAACCAGCACCACCGGCTTCGGTAGAAAGGAATACTTTGATCACCGGGTCTTTTTCAAATTTACTGATCAGTTCACCCCGTTTTTTCACCGGTACTTTACTGTTCAGTTCAGTATAGGCTATGTTTAGTTCCTTTAGCAAATTGCCGATCAGTTTGTTCATCCGCATCCATTCTGAAAAAATGATTATCTTTCGATCAGTATTTTGCAAGTCGAGTTTTTCTGTAAGAATGGCTTTCAACTCGATAAGTTTTGATGATTCGTTGGTTTCTTTGTCAATTAAAAAGCTTGAATCGCACGCCATTCGCATATTGTTAAGCAGCAACATCAACCGCTGCATATCAAATGGTGTGATAAATTTTTTACTTAAAATCGCGGCCACTCCCGATCCGGCTGAGGCATGGTATTCTTTTTGTCTGTCGGTTAAGGTTACCGGCACGGTAATGCGCTGAATGTGAGGCAATTGCTTGATCACGTTACGTTTTTCACGCCGGATCAGGATTTGTTTCATTTTATTTTTTAACTGTTGCAGGTTGTAGTACCCGGTTATCTTGTTTTCATTGGCATTGTCGAAAAGGCAATGTTGATAACTGAATTCCCATAAGGGTGATAAAAAGTAGGGGTCTACAAAAGCCGTTACCGAGTAAAGATCGAGCAACTTGTTTTCAATAGGAGTGCCAGTGATCACCAGGGCGTGCTTTTTACCTAAGCTTTTAATTGCGCTGGAGGTTTTGGTATCGTAATTTTTTATCCGCTGGGCTTCATCCAGGATTATAAAATCAAAATTAGCCTGGTTGATGGCCCGGTTGTCACGCAATACCAGCTCATAGTTCACAATTTGGAAATAAGCCTCTGAATTTTTGTAGTGCAGTGCTCTTTCTTGGGGAAGCCCTTCCAGTATTTCTGCTTTTTCGTGACTAAATCGCTCTATTTCTTTTTTCCATTGCTCTTTCAAAGAAGCCGGACAAATTACCAACGTTTTAGTAAACCCGAAGATGTCTTTTTTGGCTACCGCGATCGTAATGGCCTGAATCGTTTTTCCTAAACCCATTTCGTCAGCTATAATGGCTCCTTCCTTAAACGTGGCGAAAGTCACCCCTTCTTTCTGGTAAGCAAATAGTTCAGCTTTGATTTTGCCAAAGTCTATCTTTTCAGTAGCCGATAATTTATCATTGGACAATCGATTGTAGGCCTGTTCAACTTTTTCTGCCACTTCCGGTCTGATCAAAATTTCCTCATATTCTTCAGCTGCTTGTAAAAAACCCAAAAAATCAGGGACTTTACTTTCATCTATATGCTTTTGCTCACCAAAATATTGCCGGATCAAAAGGGCAATCTCCTCCGGAAGCTCATCAGGAAAGTGCCAGCTGATCTGATAATCCATTAGTGGGTCCAGGTAAATCTCTACCCAGGGATATTGATGGCTCAGCCGCTTGAAAACATCGGGGTTTTGTTTCAAATAGTTGAATACGAACATGATATGTTTGGTAGTGCCTAGCTTATTGGTTCGCCAGTCCATGTTGTTACAGTAGCCGGTTTCTTTAGCAAAATCATGCAAAGTAATTTTATACCGTACTCCTCTTTCATTGGTCAGCAGGTGTTCGCCAAAAATATTATCTGCCAGCTTTATCGTGTAAGGTGCGCGCTTCGCTTTTTGTTCTCTTTCGCTCAATACCCTGAATTTCATTCCATCACGGGTATATTTTTTACCTTCCATGGTATCGGGCAGCGTATATCGTTGTTCTAAATATTCCAGTTGCATCAAGGCTACCAGGGCTGGCACTGTCCATCCTGGTTCAGTTTCATCCGTAATTGAAGAAATTCTTTTTTCCTCCTGATTTACAAAAATGGAGACTTCGTGTTTTTGCTGTTGGTTTTCTATTAAAAATTCAAAATGATGTTTTGATTGAGCCACCAGAATGCAATGATCATCGCGGAATAATGCAGTAGCCTGCAAGTAATCCTGGTTACTTATTTCGCTACTTTTTTTAATTTCACCAAGTTTTTCTCTTACAAGTTCCAGCATATTGAAGGGTTAATAAATGAGTATCAAATAATTCTTTAAAGATAAGTAACTGTCTTGTTGCCCCAAAATATGATTCAAATATTTTTTGAAATCAGTAATTTGGTGGTAATGGAAATTTCATTAATTAAGTATGAGCTCAATTTTTATGCTATTGGTTCTGGAATGGGAGCTTCAAGGGAACTTATTATTGGCAATCACAATAAGAATTAATAATTATTGGTAAACTTGTATTTGCCTGACTTAAAAAAGTAATTATTAATATTCTCAGAAAATTAAGTTTAAAAATTTTTAAAAGAATGGGAATTTGATTAAAATTGTTTTTAAATGAACGGCGAAGATAGACAAATACTTATAAGATCGTTAAAAAAGGGGAATGTAAAGGCATTTAATCAAATTTTCGATTTGTATGCTGCTAAAATATATAATTTTTCTCTTCACCATTCTCTTACCTCTCAAGATGCAGAAGAAGTAGTTCAGGATACATTTGCTAAAATCTGGGAAAAAAGATCCCTGATTAATCCGGAACTGTCTTTTGAGGCTTATATGATCAAAATTGCTCGCAATATTATTTTTGATAAATTAAGGCGTATAGTAACAGAAAGAGCTTTTCAAAGCTATTATCGTTATATTCAACCGGTCTTTGATGATACTATGGAAGCATGTATTATCACCAAATATCTCAATGAACACGAAAATAAAATCATTAACAAATTGCCGAATCGCCAAAAAGAAGTGCTATTGTTAAAAAAAGATGGCTACCGTAATGGAGAAATAGCAATAAAATTAGGCTTATCAAAAAGCACAGTAGAAAATCATATCAATATGGCAATCAAAGAGTTGACAAAGTATTTCAATGCTTTGATCTTCTTCTTGATAATAACTTAAATTAATCTCCACTTTTTTTTATTTTCATTGGGTGTAAATTTCATCTCATCCGTATTTATAGAAAATCAAGTACGAAGAACCCGTGAATAAGAAATTAATTGAGAAGTATTTAGCTGGAGAATGCAATGAAGCTGAGTTCAATAAAGTATTAAAATACTTTCTGAATGAAAAAAATAAACCGGAGGCGTTAAATGATATTGAAACATCCTGGTACGATTATGCTTCCGCGGAAGAATTTAAAAACCATCGGCTTATCAATATTAAAACAATATTAAATCGGAATTTCAATAAAAACCAGCGATTTATATCATCAAGACAAGCTTTGAAAATTGCAGCTAGCTTATTACTCATTGCTTTTTTGGGTATTGGAGCTTATCATTTTTCAGCAATTGAAAAAAATGATACCGTAGCAGTTATTCAACAACCTCAAATAATCATTAAAGAAAATCCAAAAGGACAGAAACTTAAAATATCATTAAAGGACGGCAGTACAATTATGCTTAATGCAGAGAGTAGCATTGAATATGATACAGGGTTTGGCATTGAAAACAGAAATATAAAGCTCAAAGGTGAAGCTTTTTTTGAAGTGGCTAAAAATCCAAAAATGCCTTTTAGTGTAAAAACCGGAGCAATTGAGGTTGTTGCATTAGGCACATCATTTAATGTGCAAACCTATAAGGAAACTATGGTGGATAAAGTAGCTCTTTCCACTGGCAAAGTAAAAATTTCTTCAGTTTCCAATAAAATTATAGTACTAGAACCAGGTACAATGGTGCAGTACAAGAACAATCAATTTAGTAAGAAAAGTAATTTTGACCCCCTCGAGGAATTAGGTTGGAAAGATGGTGTGCTTGTTTTTAAAAATAGTAGCTTATCTCAGGTAGTACAAAAGCTGGAAAGATGGTATGGTGTTGAAATCACCGTATTGAATTCAGACCAGCAAGTTAATTGGTCTTATACTGGAAACTTTAACAACGTGAGCCTGGAAAATGTACTCAATGGAATAAGCTTTACAAAAGGAATATCATTTGATATAAATGGTGAAAAGGTAAAGATAAATTTATGATGATGGATATACTGACTGATACAAGTTAAAAAAAGCCGGTAGCTTCATAGAAGTACCGGCTTATAATCAAATAATTTTCGAATCGTAAACGATTGGCCATTGGGGAATGAGTCACAATCGAAATACAATTCGAAGTTTAATAAACAATGTTTTACTAAACCAATACAAAAGTATGAAAAACAAACTATTTACGCTAATTCTCATGACCACTAAGTACACTCTCATGGGTATTTTCCTGCAGTGTTTATTTCTGCAGTTGTTATTTGCTTCTGATACTAAAGCGCAACAGATCAAAAGCATAAAACAGGCTTATATTTCGCTTGAGATCAACAATGAATCAATTATTGATTCTTTTCGTGCCATTGAAAGATCGAGTGATTATTCTTTTGCCTTTGATGACAAAGATATTAATAAAAGTATCCGCCTCAACATCAACATGAAAAACCAAACCGTAGCCGATGTACTTACTGAAATCTCCAGGTTGACTAATCTTAAATTTAAGCAAGTGGATACAAATATTCATGTAAGTAAAAAAGCAGCGAGTAAAGAACCGGCTGTGAGTATTTCTGTATCTATCCAAACCCGAACCATAGCAGGTAAGGTAACTTCTTTTGAAGACACTGAAGGTATACCGGGCGTGAACGTGCTGGAAAAGGGCACGGGTAATGGTACAGTAACCGATATATCAGGAAATTATTCCCTGGATGTAGCCGAAGGAGCAACCCTGGTTTTTAGCTCAGTAGGTTATACCACCGAAGAAGTGGAAGTTGGCAATCGATCTATCATAGATATAGTGATGATGGTAGATGTTCAGCAACTTCAGGAGCTTGTGGTAGTTGGGTACGGTACCCAACAACGTCGCGATATTACCGGTTCAGTGGCTTCGGTCAAGTCACAAGACATGCAGGACTTGCCGGTAGCCAGTGTTGATCAAGCATTGGCAGGGCAGGTAGCTGGTGTGCAGGTACAGCAAACTTCAGGCGCTCCTGGCGGAGGTGTAAGCATCAGGGTGCGGGGGGTTGGCTCTATTTCTGCTGATACCGAGCCATTGTATGTAATCGATGGTTTTCCTGTTGACAGGAACTTCAGTAACAATGTAAGTCCGTTATCTCAGTTGAATCCCAACGACATTGAAAGCATAGAAATATTAAAAGATGCCGCCGCGGCCGCCATCTATGGATCGCGTGGTTCTAACGGGGTGGTTTTGATCACCACTAAGAAGGGAACTGCAGGTAAAGCTGTTTTCAATTTTGACTTTTTTACAGGCGTGCAAGAGGTAGCCAATAGGGTAGATATGCTCAACGCCAGGCAATTTGTAGAACTTACCAATGAAGCCAGAAATAACGCCTGGGTAGATATTGATCCTGAAAATCATTCCGCATCTGATCCTATGGAAGTAAGAAATGGAGGGGCAAATATAGTGCCTCCACAATTTTTAAATCCGGATGAATGGGGCGAAGGTACTGATTGGCAGGATGCGATTTTCCAAAATGGCAGGATGAACAATTTCCAATTAGGCGTTTCGGGTGGCAACGATAATACAAGGTTCCGCATCTCCGGAGGTTATTTTTCGCAAGAAGGTGTAATCATTGAATCAGGTTTTGAACGGTATTCTGTGATGGCCAATATCGAAAGCCAGGCTTCAGAAAAATTGAAAGTGGGGATGAGCTTTATTCCATCTTATACCAAAAACAACCTGGTAGATAGTGACGGGCCCTTCACTGGAGCTATTGCAACAGCTGCACTGGGCATGTTGCCAACTGAACCTGTTTACAATGAAGATGGCACCTATCGCAATACTGATGTTCCTGGTTATAACATCCCTTTCATTGCCAATCCTGTTGCCAGGGCCAGGGAAATTGACCATTCACTGGAAAGATATAATCTGCTTTCTAATATTTTCGCTGAATTTGCTATAACAAATGATCTCCAATTCAAGGCCTTGTTGGGTATAGATTATGTTGGTGAGCAGGAGCAACGATATGTAAGTAACGAATTTGCTGCGGTAGATATCCGCACTGCGCAGGCCGCGGGTTTTGCCCGATCAGCCACTGGCATTAACTGGCTGGCCGAATATACTTTGAATTATAATAAGACCTTGGGCAAGCACAGTTTTGATGCGTTGCTTGGATACTCGGCACAAAAAGACAATTACCGCCTGAATTTGACTGAGGGTAATGGATTTCCTAATGATCTGGTAACCACTTTGAGCGGAGCAACCGAAATTACCAATGGTAATGCAATCACAAGCGAATGGTCGCTACTGTCTTATATTGGTAGAGTTAATTATAACTATGCCGACAAATACCTGGTTACTGCCGCTATTCGTCGCGATGGTTCTTCAAGATTTGGCGCGGGCAATAAGTGGGGTTTCTTCCCGTCTGTTTCGGCTGGTTGGCGAGTTACTGAAGAGTCTTTTTTTCAAAATGCAGGCCTAGTAAGCGATCTGAAAGTTAAAGCAAGTTATGGACAAACTGGCAATTTCAATATTGGCAATTATGGACATATCGGTCTGATAAGTAATGACAACTATGTATTTGGGTCGGGACTTGGAAGCTTAGTGAGTGGTCTGGCTCCTGCTACATTTTCTAATCAGGCGCTTACCTGGGAAAAATCGGAACAAATCAACCTGGGCATTGACCTTGGTTTATTTGAAGACAGGATATTCATCGCCGCTGAATACTATACCACTACCACTTCAGGGCTATTGCTCAATATTCCGATCGCGAAAGCTACCGGTTTTGCTTCTTCACTGCTCAACATTGGTGAGGTGGCTAATAATGGTTTTGAATTCGCCCTGCAATCAAAAAACCTGACAGGAGATTTTAAATGGACTACTTCTCTTAATTTTTCCACTAACCGAAACAAAGTGTTGGCATTGGGGCTCAATGATGATCCAATTATTAGCGGAGGTGGCATAGCTGCAACCCACATTACCAGGGTAGACGATCCATTGGGTAGTTTCTATGGCTTCCAGTTTGATGGAATTTATCAAAATGAAGATGAAATTGCAGCAGGGCCAAACTGGGGCGATGAGCGACCGGGTGATTTTAGAATTGTTGACGTTGACAAAAATGATGCTATTAACAACGATGACCGCACCGTGATTGGCAATCCATATCCCGACTTCATCTATGGTATGACCAATAGGTTGAGTTACAAAAATTTTGACTTAAACGTGATTGTTCAAGGTTCTCAGGGCAACGATGTAATTAACTTGCAAAAGAGATTTTTGGCCAATGTAACGGGCGCTTTCAACAACCGGGCCGATATTTTGGAAAGATGGCGTTCTCCCGAAGAACCTGGCAACGGAAACGTGCCCAGGGCTAACAGATCCCCAAAGGGAAGAAACAACTCTGCACCCAATTCCTACTGGGTAGAGGATGCCTCATTCATGAGAATCAGAAATATTACTTTAGCATATAATTTTCCTTCTTCTATTTTAGGTAATATGCCTTTAACCCGGGCCAGGTTATATGCATCGGTTCAAAATGCTTTTACCTTTACTAATTATAAAGGTTATAATCCCGAGGTAAATTTAAATGGCAATAATCCCCTTACTCCCGGGGTAGATTATGGAACATATCCAGTTGCCAGAGTATTTTCAGTTGGTGTTAATTTAGGATTTTAAAGATTACTAATTATGAAAACGATCTGTAAAAATATAATAAAAATAAAATTACTAATTTTGGTTTTAATTGCCGGTTTACTGCTAGGATGCGGTGACGATTTCATTGATCTGGCACCCATTTCTGATGCCAACATCAATAACTTTTATAAAACTCCTGCTGATTTTGAAACTGCAGTCAATGGCATTTATGCATCTTTGCAGGATCAATACGGCGAATATTACATATTCGCGGGTATTCGTTCTGATCAGGGGGATATTCAAAATACGACCGGATCCTTTTACCAACTTTATGATGAATTTGACCAGTTCTTTCTCGATCCGGCCAATCCCATTTTACAAAGAGCATGGACCAACTATTACCAAACGATAGCGCGAGCCAATACAGTACTGGATAGAATTGAAGGTGTCCAGATACCAGAAAATCTTGCCAATCGACTTAAAGGAGAAGCACAATTTTTAAGGGCTTTGTCTTATTTTGAATTGGTTAGAATATTTGGAGATGTTCCTTTGGTAATTAACGAGGTAAACGATCCGCTTGCAGGCCTGGAACAAGAAAGAAATGCAGCAGATTTAGTCTATGATAAAATAATTTCCGACCTTAAAGATGCAGCTGGACTCTTACCGTCAAGCTATTCAGGAGAAAACGTGGGCAGGGCGACCAGTTTCGCGGCCAAAGCTTTATTGGGGAAAGTATATCTTACCAACGGCCAGCCTGGTTTGGCAGAATCAACCTTGAAGGATGTAATAGATAATGGCGGTTACAGCTTATTGGACGATTATGCTTCGATTTTTGATGTGAATAATGCTAATCACCAGGAGTCCATTTTTGAAATCCAATATAAATCAGGCTTGACTTTTACCGGAAGTGGATTTACCAACCTCTTTGCACCAGGCGATTCCAAAATGGTACCTGGAGATAACCAGGGATTTAATCGTCCTACCACTGATTTTTTAGCCTCTTTCGATGAAAATGATTTACGTTTAGATCAATCAATTGGCTTTTTTACCAGTGCAGATGGTGCCATAGTGGACGAACCGTTTACATTAAAATACATGTCTGATTTGGAAAACCCTTACGATTCAGACAACAATTGGATAGTGCTTCGATATGCTGATGTATTGCTTTTATATGCCGAGGCATTACTGGAAAATGGAAAATCTGCCGAAGCTATTGATGTATTAAATGAAGTGCATGCTCATCCACGAACAGGTTTGGATGCCTATATCGCCGATGAATTGAATACAGATGATTTAATAGAGAATGCAATTCGCGATGAGCGTAAAATAGAATTGGCTTTTGAAGGTCACCGTTGGTTTGATCTGGTACGTTGGGATATCTACCAGCAAGTAATGAATAGCCATACAGGCCTGAGACCTGGTGTAACCGTAGAATCACACCACCGGTTTTTCCCCATTCCACAAGCAGAGATTGACATCAATCCTGATGGAATAAAGCAAAATAATGGTTATTGATCATCTTACTATATTGTGAAATAAGGCTGGCAGGTATTACTTTTTTAAGGTAACTTTCCAGCCTTATTCCAACTAATGTTATTCCAATGTTTAAGAAATTTATAATTGTTTTCGGATTAATACTAGCCCCTAATATTGTTTTACTGGCACAAGTAAGTAATTGTGATGCTTTTTGGCGAAATGATACACTCATCTTGAAAAATGAGGTAATTGAGCAAAAGATGATATGGCAAAATGGAGAACTGCATCATTATTCCATTGCTATGGCCGGTGAAAATAACGACTTTCTTTTCGAGAATAAAAAACCCTCCGTTTCCATATTTGATCAAAAACCGGCAGATGCTGATAAGAATTTGGAGCTTGTTAAAATTGTAGATCACTACCTCTATCCCGACCACTTGCAGGCTCATGTGATCACAAGATATCCTGATATCACCATCAAAAGAGTATTTAAAATCTATCCGGGTGCTCCGGCCATTGCCTGCCAATATTTTTTTAAAAATATAAAGATTGAAGTCGATAAGGTTACAAAGCAAAAATTAGCGGACGGCGTAGAAGATGAAAAAGAAAAAAGAGCTACTGATTTGAAATTTCATAGCTATGGTTTGAAAAACCGGCATTGGAAGATCGATTATATCAGCTTCCAGGATGTAACAGACGATTATAACAACCTGGTGAAAGAAAATCACCTGATACCATACAGAGTATCGCGGCCATTAGTTGCCAATCTTATTTTTGCCAGTGATCAACTTACTGAGCAGCAATTTTTTATTTTAAAAGAATCACCTTTACACCACAACCAGGTCAATTACCCGGGAGCAGATTTCCTGGTTTCCAATCAAGAAGTCAGCATCACGGGTATGGGTATTCCCCTTGAGCCGGTACAGGATTGGATAGTCGGCTACACCATCACTACCGGCTATACCGGCGTTAATTCAAACCCGCTGGTAAGTCTGAGGCAGTATTTAAAAGCTTCACGACCCTATGGGTCTCAACATGAAATGATACTGATGAATACCTGGGGCGACCGGGGTCGGGATGGGAAAATTAACGAAGCATTTGCTTTGCGCGAAATTGAAGCTTGCCGGAAAATGGGATTTACTCATTTACAACTCGACGATGGCTGGCAGCAAGGATTATCTAAAAATTCCTCTTCATCGGCTGGTAGGTTATGGAGCGAATGGCCGGAAGGGAGTTGGGAGCCTAATCCGGAGCGATTTCCTCAGGGTCTTGATCATACAGTTGAGGTAGCCATAAAAGCCGGGATCAAGGTTGGTCTTTGGTTTAATCCTACCAGCGCCAATAGCTATGCCACCTGGGAGCGAGATGCTGATATTTTGCTGCATTACTACAAAAAATACGGCATTTCGGTCTTTAAAATAGATGGCCTGCAACTGCCTGATAAAACCGCTGAAATTAATGTTAGGAAATTCTTTGATAAAGTAATGCGGGAGTCTAACGGCCAGGTGGTATTTAATCCGGATGTTACAGCTGGCCGCAGGTGTGGCTATTATTTTTACGATGAATTTGGGAATATTTTTGTGGAAAACCGCTACACCGATTGGGCCAATTATTATCCTTACCAAACACTGCGCAACCTTTGGCAATTGTCCAAATATGTGGCGCCGGAAAAGCTTCAATTTGAGTTTTTGAATAAATGGCGAAATACAGACAAGTACCAGCAAAACGATATTTTTGCTCCTGCACATTACGATTTTGAATACTTATTTGCAATCACCATGATGAGTCAGCCATTGGCTTGGTTTGAGGGATCTAATTTACCACCAGAAGCATTTAATGCAGCCCCGGCTATTAAAGCCTATCAGAAAAATATGGCCGATATTCATCAGGGAATCATTTTACCCATTGGCGATGAACCCACCGGTAAATCATGGACCGGCTTTCAATCGATGAAGGATGACCAGGGTTATTTACTGGTATTCCGTGAGCACAATTCAGAAAAGCAGAAAAAATTGAAAACTTATTTTCCCGCGGATGTACAAGTAAAATTTACAGCGGTAACCAGCAAGGGAAAAAACTTTGAAGGCACGGTGGATGAGAAGAGCCAGTTACTGGTGGAGTTGCCTGAAAAGAACAGTTATGGTTTGTGGTATTATGAGATTAAGAAGCAGAAAAAATAAAATTTATATCATGCGTCTATTGTTACTTTTTATAATATTAAACATGGTGGTATTTTCTTGCCAAAAGCCAGGTACTTTAGAATCCACCAATCCTCCCAATGTTGTTTTCATACTGGTGGATGATCTGGGTTACAAAGACCTTGGTATATACGGCAGCACATTTTACGATACACCTCACCTGGACTCGCTGGCGGAAGTTAGTACCCGCTTTACCAATGCCTACGCTGCCTCGCCGGTATGCTCACCTACCCGGGCGGCTCTCATGACCGGCAAAGACCCGGTGCGGGTAAACATTACCGACTGGATACCGGGATACAAACCGGAGTATGTAGAAAATGCTACACTTTCTACACCGGAAGATATTCACGACCTTCCCCTGGGTGAAAAAACTTTGGCTGAAGCCTTTAAAGCCCATGGATACAAAACTTTTTATGCCGGTAAATGGCACCTTGGCGAAACCGCAGAATATTGGCCTGAACATCAGGGTTTTGACCTCAATAAAGGAGGACATCACAAAGGCTCTCCCCCAGGAGGCTATTACTCACCTTATGAAAATCCGCGCTTAAAAGATGGACCAGAGGGAGAATATCTGACTGACCGGTTGGTGGATGAATCGATCCAATTCATTGAAAACAATGTGGACAGCGCGTTCTTTTTATACCTCGCATTTTATACCGTGCATACGCCAATTCAAGGCTGTGAAAAATACGATGCATACTATCAGCAAAAAAAGCAACAACTACCCAACCAGGGTGAAGTAGAAGTGTACCAGGATGGTCGTCTGGCTACCCGCGTCAATCAATCGGATGCCCGGTATGCCGCCATGGTACGTTCTATGGATGAAAACGTGGGTCAGCTTTTGCGAAAGCTCAATGAACTGAACCTGGTTGAAAACACAGTTATCGTGTTTACTTCTGATAATGGCGGATTATCAACTCGTGGTGACAAGCCCGGTCCTACGGCAGTACATCCCTTACGAGCAGGTAAAGGATGGCTGTACGAGGGTGGCATCCGCATACCTTTACTCATCAAAATGCCAGGCCAGCAACAAGGTCATGTAACCAGTCAACCAACCATCAGCATGGATTTATATCCCACTGTGTTGCAACTAGCCGGGCTACCGCTACTGCCGGAGCAACACCGGGATGGGCAAAGCTTGTTGCCCTCCCTGGAAGAAGCTGCCCGGGAAGAAGAACGTACCCTGGTGTGGCATTATCCGCATTATCACGGTACCACCTGGCGTCCGGGTTCGGCCATTAGGCAGGGCGATTGGAAGTTGATCGAATTTTATGAAGAAGATAGAGTTGAACTCTATAATCTGGCTGAAGATGAAAGCGAAAAAACAGATTTAGTTGAAGCAAATCCTGAAAAAGTAATAGAATTGCGAAAGGCAATGCATCAATACATTGAAGAAATGGGAGGGGATTATCCAACAAAAATTCTTTAGACAGCCTCGCTAATCAAATATTCATTGGCATTATTTTTTGTACAAGAAGATTATTTGCGAGAAAAATCTAAAATCAATTCAAATGTTTCTGTTTTTTGAATATAAAGTAGATGCTACATTTTCCACTCAATTTCAGATAGAGCCAAAAAGCGCATGGATTTGTGTGTACATTTCAATAATTAAAAATATCTCATCTTATATTTTAAATCCTTAAATTTGTTTAAATTCATGGAATACAATCCTTAAATTTGATTGAAATTGCGGATTATGATTGAAAGAACTATTCTTTCCTAATTCTTTCGTGGAAAATTATCCTGCAAGTCATACAAAAGTTATCGATCAGGAAAATTATGCTGAATTTCTGCTGGACTCAAAAAAAACTTAAATCCTGTTTATGATACCCGTTTATCCTCAAATAGGGATTCCAGGTTCAGGGAAAACTCCGGAAGTAAAGGTGAAGCAATTTTTCCTTTTTCTACCAGGTATATAGCCAATTTATATTCCTCTCCCGCCAGTTGATAAATTTCCAGGGTCAAATTACCCGGATCTACAATCCAGTATTCTTTTACTTTAAATTGCCGGTACAGGTTCTTTTTATCGTAGCGGTCGATATAGCTGTTAGAGGGAGATATAATCTCAACAATCAGGTCCGGGGCTCCCTCAATGCCTCTTTGGCTTAATTTATTCAGATTTTCCTTTTTGATATATACCAAATCCGGTTGTGGCACATTGGATTTGTCCAGGTGCACATCCAACGGGGCAAAATATGTTTCATCTTCCTGCTTAAGAGCATATTGATCGAAATGGCGATGAAGAATTTTGATAATTTTTTGATGTTGCAATGATGGTGACGGGCTCATAATCAGTTTTCCATTGATTAATTGCTGATTGGGATTTTCTTCCAGTTGCAGGTATTCGACTGCTGTCCATGTTTTGCTGGTATCTACAGATAAGGTTTCCATACTCGATTAACTTATTTATTCTCAAAAATGGATTCCAGGTCCAGGGAAAACTCCGGAAGTAAAGGTGAAGCAATATTTCCTTTTTCTACCAGGTATTGAGCCAATTTATATTCCTCTCCCGCCAGTTGATAAATTTCAAGGGTCAAATTACCCGGATCTACAATCCAGTATTCCTTTACTTTGAATTGCCGGTACAGGTTCTTTTTATCGTAGCGGTCGATATAGCTATTGGAGGGAGATATAATTTCGATGATCAGGTCCGGCGCTCCTTCAATGCCTCTGTCGCTTAGCTTGTTCAAGTTATCTTTTAATACATAGACCAAATCCGGTTGGGGAACATTTTTTTTATCCAGATGAATATCTATGGGAGCTGCATATACCTCATCACCTTTCTTTTTAGCAAAATTGAATAAAGTTGAAGATAAGAGGATTGAAATTTTCTGATGAAATCGTGATGGTGACGGGCTCATAATCAGTTTTCCATTGATTAATTGTTGGTTGGGATTTTCCTCCAGTTGCAGGTATTCGTCTGCTGTCCAGGTTTTGCTGGTATCTACAGATAATGTTTCCATACTTCAAATTTAAAAATAATAACCTGTAAACAAACGTTTTGTGATGCTCAAAGTTGCTGGATTTCGCTACAATTGCTTTTGTTAACTTAAAAAAACTAAAAACCAGATAATTGATTTGCTTGCATTTTTAAAAATAAATTATTTATCTTTATTAAAATTTTGCAATTGTGGCCGAAAATAATCCTTCTTATTTATTAAATGAGCATTCATTAAATCCTGAAGCTCCCAGGCAAAGCAGCTTTGCCCATAAGGAGGATGGTGTAATATGGGAAGCCTTTAAAACCGGCGATGAGTCAGCTTTTGTTCATATTTATAATTCCTACTATCCTATAATAACCAATTATGCCTATCAAATCACTACCGACAAAGACCTGATCAGGGATTGCCTGCAGGATTTTTTTATCGACATCCGCATTCGGCGCAGTAAACTCGGTAATGTAAAAAGCATTAAACTCTATCTATTGGTGTCCTTTCGGCGACGCCTGCTGAAATACCTGGAGGCCGAACGAAAAGCCCATGATAAAAATATGGAAATTGCCCGCGATGAATTCCGGATTCAGCTTTCCTGTGAAGACCTGATGATTGAAAACCAATTGGACCAGGAGCAAAAAGAGAAGCTGCAAAAAGCTTTTGCGCAATTGACTAAAAAGGAACGGGAAGCGCTTTACTATTTTTATTATGAAAATATGTCGTACAGTGAGATCACTGAGCTTTTTAAGTACACCCAGGTGAAAACCACCCGCAACCTGGTGTACCAGGCGCTGGATAAGCTGAGGGAATTGATGATTTCGGTGGTTTTGGGATTGCTCCTGTTTTGTTAG
>CAZQEZ010000079.1:0-4416 GCA_964592475.1 uncultured Roseivirgaceae bacterium | reverse complement strand
ATTAAAGATATAGTTGATATTATATTTCTCCTCTTTTTATTTTTTCACAAAAATAAAATGTAATTGAGTCAAGGGTGTGACTGAATTTATCTAAATTTGGTCAGGAATAAGACTACATTACCATGATTTCAGTAAAACGTGAAATAAAGAAACTACTAATCAATAAAATACAAGCCAATAAAGTTATTATTTTGATTGGCCCCAGAAGAGTTGGGAAAACCTATTTGCTAAAAGAAATAAAGGAAGAGTTAGCTGATTTATGCTTAATGCTCAATGGGGAGGATATTAATACCCATCGTATGCTGGAAAAGCAATCCATAGAAAATTATCATCAATTATTAGGAAATCGAAGAACATTAATTATTGATGAAGCCCAAAAAATTCCCGGTATTGGTAATAAACTTAAATTGATGGTGGATGAAATTCCAGGACTTAAAGTAATTATTACAGGTTCATCTGCATTTGAAGTTGATAATACATCGGGTGAACCATTAACTGGTCGAAAATATACTTACACTTTATTTCCTTTATCGGTACGGGAGCTTTTGCCCATGGAAAATGATTTGGCACATTTTGACCAAATGGAAGAGAGATTGGTGCTGGGTAGTTACCCTGAATTACTCCACTTGGGAGATAGAAATGATAAAGTGGATTATTTAAATGACATGCTTAGTTCCTATTTGTTGAAAGATATCCTTATTTATGAAAATATAAAGAATGCACAAAAAATACACAATCTGTTACGTATGATTGCTTTTCAGTTGGGACATGAAGTATCTTATCAGGAGTTAGGGAATCAGCTTTCCATAAGCAAAAACACAGTTGAAAAATACCTGGATATTTTGTGTAAGATGTACCTGATATATAAAGTGGAGGGATTTAGCCGAAATTTACGTAAAGAAATTACTAAGAATTCACGCTATTATTTTTACGACAATGGCGTAAGAAATGCAGTAATTGCCAATTTTAACCCAATTAATGAAAGAAATGATAAAGGACAATTATGGGAAAATTATCTCATTGCTGAAAGATTAAAAATGCAGCAATATAAGAGGATATATGCCAATAATTTTTTTTGGCGTACCTATTCTCAGCAGGAAATTGATTGGGTTGAAGAAAGAGAAGGAAAACTCTTTGCTTATGAATTTAAATGGAAAAAAGCACATGTAAAGATTCCACCACAATGGCAAAAGGCTTATCCGGATGCTGTATTTGAAATCATTATACCCGAGAATTACCTCAATTGGTTAGGTTGAACTTTTTACGAATAGCATCTCCTGGCCTCAACAAGGGAAAGATGCCATTCCGCATTCAATTTGTTATTATCAATACAAAAAACCAAATAGCCAAAGGGGTAAATTATTTTCTGAACCAAATTCCATATCGTCTTTTACCAGGTAAGCATTATCCACATTTCTGATTTGCTTTCTCTTTTTATTTTTTCCACCTATTTCAAATTGATAATCCAATATTTCAAAATCAGCTACTTTCGATGCATACACATCATATAAATTGCTGGTTTGATTCAGGAAAAAAGTTTCTCTGATATTTCCTACATCGGGCTTTTCATTGCTTAGGTTGTGCATTAGATTACAATTGTTTAAATAAATCTTTTCAGGTTTGGTCATGCCTGATAATCCTTTTCCATTCACAATTAGTAAATTGAGAATTTCGGCATCGACCAGTAGTTGGAGATATGATTTTATAGTATTAATACTAATGCCTGTCCGATCGCTTAATGAAGTGAAATTAGGTTTGAAAGGAACTGAGTGGCTGATTATTTTCAAAAGCTTTTTCAAAAATATTATGTTTTTGGTTGGGATATTAGCAAATTGAGGTATATCAATTTCCAGTATTGTAAGAAGTATCTCATTTAACTTTAGGTGAAAGGATGGAAGATTGTCCCTATAAAAAGGAAAGTATCCATGGTGTAAATAATCTTGGAATAGGGCCAGAGGTTTTATTTTTCCTTTGATATTTATGGTGAGATTTATATGGCTATCGATGATTTCTTGCAGACTGATGATATCAAATTGATGGCCTGTTTCAAATAAAATAAATTCCCGGAATGATAATCCTGGCATACTATACATTACCGCTCTCCGGCTTAAATCCGCTTTTGCCTGCCTTAAGTGTAACAATGAAGAACCTGTGAAAATTAATTTCAGGTCTGGCATATCATCATAAATGTTTTTTATTTCAGTAGCCCAGTTGGGGTAACGATGAACCTCATCCAGGGCAAGCAACTCGCCTCCTTTTTTATAGAATTCATCCGCAAGATCATACAGTTTATTATCGGTAAAGTATAAATCGTCAAGGCTCATGTAAAGAACCCGGTGATCGGGTTCATGGTGAAGCTTAATGTATTGCAATAATAATGTGGTTTTACCCACGCCGCGGCTACCTTTTATGCCAATGAACCGGTTATTCCAGTCTATTTTTTGAATATAATCTCGCACCAGATCAGTTTGAATGGTGGCAAGTTTTTCATAAAATTTACTTCTTAATATTTCCATAATCGAAATGAATAAATGCAAAGATAATCATTTTCGTCATTCGGTTCATTGGTATTTTAACTAAAACAATCAACTGGTTGATTGTTTTGATCCATTTTGGTAGTGATTGCTGGTGAAACACCATCCATGGGGATTTGAATTTTCTACCCTGGTCTGAATCTTCACAGACCAGCAAAAAAAAATTAAATTTTTTTCAGGTTGTTTTCAGGTTTTCGCCCTCTCTGTATTTAAAAGAGAGAAAAATCCAGGTCAATGGATCAAAAAGACAAAACATATCAAAGTTTCCTCAAAGATGAGTCATTCAAAAATTGGGCTTTGCAGCCCGACCAGGAAAGCAACCAATTTTGGCAGGAATACATCATTGCCCATCCTCAGGAACAGGAAGAGATAAATAAAGCCAGGCAGATTATTCGTTCCATTCAATTTGATGAATATAAAGAACGGGAGGCCGATCAAAAATACCAGATTTTCCGCAATATCATCACAGGTCAAAAATCAGCCAGAGGCATTGCCCTGGAAAAAGCTCAATTCAATACTCAGCGAGCGATAAAAAATTCCGGCTACTGGTCAATAGCTGCTACTGTTTTGCTGGTAATTGGACTGGGCTTTTATTTTTTTTGGTATGGTAGTCAATCATCTATACCAGAGACAAAGACCATTGCTACCATTGTAAAAGAAAATGCCAGCGGCCGGAAATCCACGATTTTATTGCCGGATGGAACCAAAGTAAAGCTCAATTCAGAAAGCCGGCTTAGTTACCCTGAGCTTTTTGAAGGCGACCAGCGCACTGTACATCTTTCAGGTGAGGCCTATTTCGAGGTAGCAAAAGATCCGTTAAAGCCGTTTTCGGTTATTTCAGGCGATATAAAAACCACGGCATTAGGTACTGCCTTTAACGTACAAGCCTGGCAGGATGAATCTGTAATACAAGTAGCCCTGGCAGAAGGGAAAGTACGAATTGGCAAGACAGAGGATGCTTCAGCCAACGATCATTACTATCTTGACCCGGGGCAAAAAATAGTGCATACAGCCAATTCCGCTGAATTTCAGATCAGTACTTTCGACCCGGTACAGGAGTTTGGCTGGAAAGAAGGAATTATTGTTTTCCATGAAGCAAACTTGAACGAATTTGTCAATAAGCTATCGCGATGGTACGGGGTGAATTTTGAAATAAGAGGAGACAAATCAACCCAATGGAGCATCGACGGGCGATTTGACAATGAAAGTCTGGAGGAGATACTTCAATCACTTAGCTTTACTTACAAAATTAATTATGAAATGAAAAATAATAAAGTCATTTTAAAGCTATGAAAAGTTTAAAAACAAAAGGACCATAAAGATTAGAAAAAAAACTCCGTGAAGCGTTTGGCGACCCATTCACGGAGCTATGTGAAATTATTTTTAACAATAAAATCATTACAAATTTATGAAAAACAAATTACAACAACTATTGATCATGAGCTCAAAGTTTACCTTGTATGGAATGGTAGTGCAGCTTTTCTTCGTTGTCTCTCTCTGGGCCACTGAATTGGCCGCTCAGGAGACCAAGAGTGTGAAAGAAGTCAATCTGTCAATGCAGGTTGAATCGAAAACTATCCTGGACATTTTCCGGATCATCGAGCAGAAAACTGCTTTCAAGTTTTTTTATGAAAACAAGTACATTGACAGAAACTTGCGCTATGATTTCAATTCACGGTCTATTTCAGTCAATGATATTTTGCTGCAGATTTCCCGGGAGTCCAATCTGAAATTCAAGCAAATTAATAATACGATCAATGTAACCACCAAAGAACCGGGACAAAATGGCCGAACTTCAGAAATTGAGATCATCATCCAAACCCGCAACATCACCGGCAAGGTAACCTCCATGGAAGATAGCGAAGGATTGCCCGGTGTTAAC
>CAZQEZ010000078.1:0-20555 GCA_964592475.1 uncultured Roseivirgaceae bacterium | reverse complement strand
ATAGATTTTTTCAACACCTGATAGCTTTGGTTCAGGTTGTAACCGGCATAACTTATGCGTGGCGCGAGCCTATGAAAATGAATACTGCCCCGCCAATGGTTTCAGTTGATGCTGGAAAGTTCTTAGATTATACTTCGAACTCATCTATACTCCAACCACGCCGTCGCTTTAGTATTTTTGTCACTTACAAACCTGATCCAGCGGGCTTCCAGTCCCTCGGGAAATTCATACCTGAAACTTTCTCCTGGCTGCACGGTCACCTCCTGATAATCCATCCATGGTCCATGACCGATCGGCTCCATTTCAATGGTAAAGCTTACAGGTTCATCGGACTGGTGGCTTATCATTAACTCCCTTTTTTCATAAAAGCCAAATAAGTAAGGGTCTGAGGGCACTCCGGCCTTTACTTCACTATCTTTCCAGGGGCCGCCTTCACCTACAGCTTTGCCAAGTTTCCACAAGTCATCAATCACTCCGGCCCATATCGCAGCTTTTCCATCTTCAGAAACTATGATGTGACCATTGTCATCACCTGCTTCCGGATTGATACCGGTCATAATTAACATACCACGGTAGCTGGCGTAATCGTGAACGCGAAAATTATGAGAAGCCACAGGTCTGATTTTAGCAAACCCATCGGCGTTTTCGGCTGGTAACTCATAAAATGTACCATGACAATTGAATAAGTCTCTTTCGGTGGCCACTTCCCGGTCAAGCCGCAGTACGCCCTGATTAGTCAGTTCTGTAAAATTTTGATTCCCCAAAGGCAAACGCCATCTGCGCCCTTTATCGTCCACCACTAATACCGAACTATTTTCAATTGAAATTACCTGCTCCGGAATGGCAAACTTTTCCCGTATAAAATTTTCGGTTTCATGGTCTTCCTTTTTTACCAGTTGCATTTTTTCGTCCAGCTCATAGTAGCCATTTTCGGTTACTGCACCATCTGCGAATGTTGTTGCAGCAATCCCCAATGCTCTCCTGTTATCGCCCAGTCCGTACAACAATCCCCCAATGGCAGTTTCATTAGTATTGGCTATGCCACTAAAAATTTCGGAAGCTTGCCATCTGTTTTTCGAATCGTCATCATAGCTGAAGTGAACAGTTGCCACCGTAGGTTTATCGTTGATAACCCTAACCCATTCGCCAGCAGTTTCGGGTAGAAAATAATGACTTAAAGATGAATTGGCGGCAACCATCAAAGTATCGAAAGGCTGCCATTGAGATCCTCCATCATCATCCATTTCAAAAATAAAGTTGACGGCTTCAGCTCCTTCATTTTTAATCCACACATTGCGATGCCGCCAACCAGCAAATAAAAATGGTTCCGATACCTGACCTCCAGCTACCGTATCACGCAACCAAACAGCGCCAGAGGCAGTTGAGGGCCCGAGTTTATCAGGTAACTCGAGAGGGGTAAACCAAAGATTGGAATTAGATTGTCCCGGTCCCTCTATGTTACCTTTTACACTGCGTTTATTCAGAAATTCTTTTTGAGCAGAATCATCGCAGCCAAATACCAGGCGATCCTGCCAGCGAGCAAAGTCACCAATAACTTTCAAATAAGCCGAACGGGGGCGAATGCCGGCAGTATATTGTAAGGAAAATGATTGTGGAAAGCGCCAGAACATGCCATGCATAGTCATAAGGTAGTCAGGATCTTGCTTGGTGCCAACATCCCTGATCCGAGGCCACTCGGTATTCCAGCCGTGAGCACCGTCGTAGCTGTGGCTTGCCTTTGGCAACCGGAAAAAGGTCCACTTATCTTGATCACGCATGCCGAGGAGCACCGATTTATGGTCCCAGCCGGTAGCCCAGATAGGGTCTGTTTCAGGATTAGGATTACCAGATATACCCCCCGGGCCGGTTACTTCAACAAACTGAGCCCTTCGTACAAGTTTCCAATCCTTGCCGTCCCATTCTGACAAAGAACCTGATTCAATATCGAACTTTTCCAGCGCCATTTGTCCTTTTTCGCCATTGTTGCTGTAAACCAAAACTCCCTGACCGGAGTATAGTCCTTTACCATGAGCCCCGTACAAATCTGCATAAGGAGCATTCGTATTAGCACTGTCGGGTAACTGGTTATTATCACGGTAAAGGTTATTCACCTGCAAATTCCGCACATTAACTTCATAAAAGCCTTCTTCCATAGTGCCATAGTAAACGTAATTTTTCGGATCAGTCAGATGTCGGGCTGTACCGGTATGCCTGCCGGGAGCTAAAGCGTAAGGAATTGTTCTTACTTTGCGTTTTTCATCTATTGCGTAAGGCCCTATGAACAATTGATTGCTTTCTTTGTGGATCATGCGATTGGCCGGGGTTCCGCCAATACTTTCATCGCGAATGGTCATATGCTGCAGATCACTAGATATTTCATAGAGTTTATCGGATGACCCCATGGGTTTATGCGGTCCATAGGTAATTACCCATAGCCGATCTTGCCAGGGCACTACTGCTCCGGTTCCACATTCGCCTTCATTATTGTAGTAAGCCAGGTGCGGATATACTCCGCTAAAGCTGATAGGTGCTTCCTTTTGTTCGTCTGGTTGCTGGCAGGAGTGAACAACTGCCAACGCCAATATAAAAATATATTTTCTCATTTAGGTGTATAATTTACAAGTATTGATTAATCGATTTTTTCGGCCACTACATAATACGCGCCCAGGCTGTCCTGTTCTTCTGTTATCCACCAGGTTTGCAGTTCTATATCGCCAGCAGGTAAATCTAATTCAAAATCCACGGCTACCGGATTATTTTTAATTTCTTTATCCAATTGCTGATTGTTAATTCGTAGGATAGCCTTTTGTATTTTCAATGGTTTTCCTGCAGTATTGGCATAGCTGTCAAAACCTCCGGGAATGCTGTTCTGAGGAGGGATTGAGTCCTGGTAGGCTTTGCCAGATTCTGGTGGATAACGATATAGTGAAAATTGATAAGTTCCTGCCGAAGCAGTTTTTAAAGCCCAGAAGCCATTATTTTTATTGCCATTCTTCACTGCAGTTTGGTTCCAGGCCGGATAGCCAGGTTTTGTAGGATGCCAATCATGACAAGTTAAACGGGAGGGGTTTTCATTTTCTGACCCAATAATAATTCGGGCAAAATCATCATTATGAATATTGATCTGCTTCCACCATTGATCGTAGGCCTGATTTAGCTGATCTACAATTTCAGGATATTGTGAAATTACATTTTTCTTTTGTCCCGAATCCTCCTCAATATTGTAAAGCTCCTCGCCACGGATCAATCGCCACTTTTCACTCATTACTGCCGAATTTTTACCATATTCCATGGTATCTTTTCTCTGGGTATCTACTATTAAAATACGCTCCTGCCAAAATTCATCTTTGCCAGTAATAAGCGGCTTAAGGCTGGCACCATCAAATTGCAAACTATCAGCAAGAGGCAATTGACAAAGATCGAACAGGGTGGGCATTACATCGGCATAGTAGCTGATATTTTCGATGTCTTTTCCCTGATCAAAGCCACCGGCAGGCCAGCGAATGAAAAACGGTACCCGGTGACCACCATCGTACTCTGACCCCTTCATTCCACGCATGCCTGCATTGAAGCCTTTGGTCACAAATCCAGCCTGGTTAAGCTCTACTCCTGCCGCGGTACCATTATCGGTCATGAAAATCAATATAGTATTTTCAGTCAGTCCCAATTCATCTAGCTTATTTTCCAGTTTGCCCACATTTTCATCCAGATTGGCAATCATACCATAAAAATCAGAATTCGGTACTGCCAGGTTATTTTCATAAGGTTGAGAATATTCTGGTGATACGTGATAAGGACCATGGGGAGCATTGGTGGCAAGGTAGCAAAAAAACTGGTTATCCTTATTTTCTTCGATAAATTCAAGCGCATTTTCAAACCAAATGTCAGTACAATAGCCCTCATATTTTTGAGGCTCACCATTATGAAAGTACGTATCATCGAAATAATCATTATTCCAGTAATCAGGAGTCTGCCATATGCCACCGCCACCATGCACCAGTACTTCCTGAAACCCCCTGTCTTGAGGACGGAAAGGATAATTATCTCCCAGATGCCATTTGCCGAAGATACCGGTTCTATAATCATTGGCGGCAAAAATATCGGCCATTGTAGGTATGCCTTCCCATAATAAGGATCGACCGATGATGGTATGCCAAATACCAGCTTTGTGACAATTGAGCCCTGTAAGTAATCCACCACGAGTGGGGGCACACGTGGTTGCTACATGAAAATCAGTAAACCTGACGCTCTGTTGGTGTAATTTGTCAATATTGGGAGTTTGAATAATTTCGTTACCTAATGCGCCTAAATCACCATATCCTTGATCATCAGTAATGATTAAAATCACATTGGGCTTGGGTAAATCTTCCCTGGGTTGGCAAGCTATCATAACAACAGCTAAAAACAATAACATTTTATGCATATATTTTTGAGTTAGTGTATACTAAAGTACTTTTGCAGCAGTTAAAATTACAAAAACTATTTAACCCCACTAAACTAATTAACAGCTATGTATCAGAAAATTACACTTTTTTTGAGTTGTATTCTATTGTTTAATTTTGCAAGTATGGCTCAAGATGAGTCACAAGCCTCAACTTTACAAAATCAATTTGAAGAACTAAAGAAAAAGTCAGGCGACTATCAAGATTATGAAGTAATAAAAAAGTATACCCTTAACCAATTTTGGAAGGTAGTTCAGGATTCGGTTAATACATTACAAACAACTATTAGTAATTTAGAGAACGAATTAAGTGAGCAAAAGGCAAAGGTAAATGAAGTAAATCAACAAATAAAGGAATTACAAGTGGCTTTAGAAGAAAGTGAATATGCCAGCACTCGTATGAATTTTTTAGGTGCCTATATTCCAAAAGATGTTTTTATGGCTACTGCCGGTGTTATATTGGCAGCTCTATTAATTGCTTTAGGATTTATAGGAGTAAAATTTAGAATTAACGAAAAAGTAACTCATCTCAAAAAGAAAGATTTTGAAGAACTATCAGGAGAGTTTGAAGAATATCGAAAAATTGTGCGTCAGCGTGAAATGAAAATTAAAAGAGAGTTACAAACAGCCAACAATAAGCTGGAAGAACAACAACACAAACAAACTGCTAAGTAGAAATTTGATTACAATGTCTGCAATAAAAAAGGCTGCTCTTCATTGAGTAGCTTTTTTTAAAAAAAACGAATCATTTATCGATATTCCACGATCAATTAAATCCTCACTTTTAAACCGGCGAACCAATTTCTTCCTGGAGCTGGTTGAAAATACCTATTACGGAATGGGTTGATATCATTCCCTAAGCTGTATCGAGTATCAAATAAGTTATTTACTCCGAAAAATAAATCGAAACCAGCTTCAAATACCTGATTTTCTAAACCTAATTTAAAATCGAATAAATGATAGGCTTCGGCAAACACTGTATTGCCATCATTGAGTGGTACTGCATCTGAATAGTTATGAGTCAGGTTCAGGTAAAACCCCGGTAAAGTATTAATATCCACGGTATTAACCAAGATATGAGGCGCTACACCAGGCAGTTGTTGCCCGGAAAAGTTTTCACTGGTACCTTCTTCTTCATCAATAATGATGTAATCTTCGTAAGCAAAATCATGAAAAGTATAAGCCGTTTGTACCCTTAAGCGAGTTATAAAATAATCGGGATTATCAATCAAATAAGCAAATAAATTAGCTTCAAGTCCGCGCTGATTGGTAGCACCTGCATTTTTAAATCTTACCACTCCACTTGCTTCGGTAAAGCTTACAATGGTTTCATCCAGCTGAAAATTAAAAGCTGTAATGTCATAGTTTAGCAGCTGGTTAAATAAAGTACCTCTTATGCCTAATTCATAATTAATGCCTAATTCTGCTTCCAATCCTCGGTTGATGGTGCCTTCACCGGTGCGTATTTCTTTTACCGAGGGTGGAGAAAAACCACGGCTCACGCTTCCCTGCAAGGCAAATTCAGGCGTAATTTGTTTTAGCAAGCCTACTCTCGGTGCCCATACATTATCAAAGTTTTTCGCGAAAGTGAATGAAGTATCGTTAATGGCATCGGTAAGCCGGTAAAAATCATAAGCTAAATCATTAAAGCTGAGGCCAAGGGTAAGAAAAGTATTGGCAGGCAAGTCTATTTCTGCCTGAGCAAAGGCCATGGTTTGCCGGGAACGAACTTCATCGTCAAAACGAATAGTATCAGCTATACCTCCCACATTACCAAAATTGCGAGCTACCAATAATTGTTGCTGATGTTCCAGGCCAACTGAAACCCGGGTAGGCCAATCAGCAATAGTAGTTTTGTAATTAAATGTACTACGACCACCTAACGATTGTCGATTTTCGCGTTCAAAATCCAGGATAAAAGGCATTTCAAAAAAACTGAACATACCATAAATAGAAGTTGTATTTTTAAATTTATCATCAAATCGATACTCTTGGGCTACACTGGTTAAAAAAGCCTGGTAGTCAACGGATGAATTTTGCTCTTCACTACCCGGGAAAAACCCGGAGGGTCTTGCTTGCCGAGGATTTTCTGCAAATTGCTCACGCGTAATGCCACCTGGTACTTCATAAAATAAATCAGAGACAAACAAATTGGTAGTAATGGTTCTTTTATCTGAAGGATAGAAACTACCGAAAAACTGGGCGGTAGTCCGCTCAAACTCGGTATGATCGCGCCAGCCGTCTGCTTGCTGATGAGAAAAATTCAAGTTAAAATTAGCATTTTCTCCTCCGTTTTGATATTTAGCCGAATATCTTCGCAAGCCATAGGCGCCGAGTGTACCGGCAATTTCCAGTTCGTCCTGGTTATAATCAGCCTTTTCAGTATTCAATTGGATTACCCCACCACCGGCACCATATACACTGGCTGCGGGACCTTTGATTACTTCTACCCTACCCATCTGATTAAGGTCCAGTAAATTCATGGGAGTGATGCCATTAGGATCAGTAAATGGTATACCATTCCAGTAAATTTTTACATTGCGTACATCGAAAGGTGAACGCAACGAACTACCACGAATAGAAATTCGATAACTGCCCGGAGAACGCTGTTCCATTCGCACCCCTGGAATCGTATTAAGTCCTCTTACCAGTGAAGTTTCATCAAATCTTCTAATTTGCCGCGGCGGTAGAGCAAAAACTGCACCTGGGGTTTCCATCAGCTTGCGCTCACTTTCAAAACCTTCCACTATTATTTCGGAAAGCACTTTTTCTGCAGGAAATAAGGCTACTGTTTTTTCTCCTTCCTCAAAAATTTTTACTCCGGTGGATTCATATCCTACATATCTAATGGTTAAATCTATTGGCAGATTCACGTCCAGTTCAGCCAATCCATTTTCATTAGTTACGGCCAGCTGTGTTCCTTCCTGCCAGCTAATGGTTGCCCCTGGCAAGGCCTCCCGGTTTTTATTGTCGATAACTTTGATAGTGACCTGAGCACCAGAAATATACGAAATTGCAAAAATGATTATTAATGTAATAAAAATGGCTTTTCTCATCTTTCTTTTATCTCTAATCTTTTTATATTTAACCTTAAATTAATTGCCACTAATTTAGTGTATATTAAATTTCACCAACAATTGTATCCAGTAAAATGACCAAAATAATCTCTTTTATTAGTAGAAAAGGCGGTACCGGAAAAACAACAGTTGCCATGAATCTGGCTACTATGCTTTTCAACCTTGGGCATAAATTGACCATGATAGAAACGGACACTAATTACACCCTTAACACCTTAAGGCAAATGGAGGTTTATAAATCGGGGGCAAAAGATGAATCTCTTTTCAAAATCGTGGGTTCAACTGATCTAAAAATCATAGATGATCTGGAAAAACTCAAAAATAACAATGAGCTTGATTATATTTTGGTAGATAGTGCCGGCAAAACTACGGATAGCAACATAAAAAAATTGTGCATTGAAAGTGATCTTGTAATAATACCAACTAGTTTAACCCAAAATGATCTTTTGGTAACTTACCAAACTGTTGAAGATATAAAGCCAGCTCAGGAAATCAATAAAAAACTTAAAATTGCTATATTGGCCAACAGGATTCATACCAGTACAAAACAAAAAACAATTGATGCTACACTGGATGAATTAAAAGTTACGGTACTAAATACCTTTATACCTATGAAAAATAATTTTGCCAGTTTCAGTACTATATTACCGGAAAAACAATTTTTACCAGTGTCTAAAGCAATTATATCGACCATTCAATAATTAAAACTATGGCTAAGAAGAACACTTTAAATGACCTGAATCAATTTCTAAAACATCAAAATGAGGCGGTAACAGAAAAGGAAAACACCAATTCGCACCAGAAGTATTTAATCTCAGAGCCCCATCAAATTACCGCGATTGATGCTTTGGAAAATCAAGCGGAAATGCATGAACGGGAGCAATTTATTGCAGCACAAATTATGCAACTAGCCGCAGAAAAAGAACAATCATTTTCCTTAGCTTTCAATAAAGTTATTATTAATATACTGGAACATAAAAAAGATTTAACTTCTGCAGAAATTATGCTGCTAAATACGGCACTTTTTTTGGAACATAACGAAAATTTGGTTGAAGGATATAAATCAATGGCGGTCAAAAAATAGAATGATTTTATGAAGTTCAATTCCAATATTGGGCTTAGCTTTTATATCAACTCCTGGTCAATTATAAAAAAAAGCTACCGATATCTCATCAGTAGCCTTTCTAAAATTAAAGACAGTATTAATTTTTTATAGTTCCCTAACTTTTATGCTGCGGAAGTGTACTTCATTTCCATGATCTTGTAATAAAATATGACCTTTTTGCCACATACCGAAATCTTCGAAATCAGCATACTTGCTTTTTTGTATTAATGCCTTGTACATTTGGGTACCACGATCGTAATCCAAAGCCAAAATATTATTGAGCCAGTGCTCTACATTTGCCCCGGAAAATTCCTCGTAGTGAGGGCGAGGCTTGATCACATGATTCATTCTGGTACCAAAAACTTTAACTCGAGCATGTGTCCAATTATTTACCGGATTCACATTACCTTTATCTGCTGGTATCAAATCGTAAAGCGAAGCTAATGTTCTGTCTCCCTTGTTTCCTTTTTTGGCATCAGGATGTTTCTCATCGTCCAACAATTGATATTCCAATCCTATAGCAGAACCTTTCCTGGGACCATAATTTTCAGTAACAAAGTACTTAATGCCGCTATTGGCACCTTCTGTAAGATAGGCCTCAACCTGAAATTCGAACTGGCTATATTCTTCTTTGGTTACAATGTCACCGCCATGTTCCGATTCACCGCCGCCGGATTCCAATACTTTAAGAAGACCATCTTCTGCTTTCCAGCCTACAGCAGGAAATTCCTCGGCATGCGCACCACGCCACATATCAGTGCTTGAGCCATCAAATAATAGCTTCCATCCTTGTGCTTCTTCTTGTGCAGACAGTGTGTTAGGCACTTTATTAACCACGAATATATCATCGTATGGAGCAGGTGTCAGGTTTTCTGTTTGAATCATAATATTTTTCCAACGCACTTCTTTACCTGCTTGAGCAGAATCGCGAATGCTATGCACTTGCAAAGCGATAAAACCGGAAGCGGTCATACTATCTATTAAGTGAGCTGCAGGTACGCCATTTACCCAGGTTCGAATGGTATTGCCAATGGCTTCAATTTTATAATGATTCCATTCCCCGGGTTTAAAAGCCTCTCTGGCAGGAGGGTTTACAGAAAGGGGATAAAGCCAGCCACGACGGGCTTCATCATATACTCCGCCACTCCACTTTCTTTCGGAGGGATCTACCTCACACTGGTAGCCATGTACCCGGCCATCTTTGTAATCGGGAGTACTCAAGCTGCGAAATTGAACACCTGAATTAAACTCCAAAACTTTCAGGTCTAAATCGAGGATAAAATCACCATATTCTTTTTCTGTACATAGAAATGAATTAGGGGTTCCATAAACGGTTGTTCCCACTATTTCACCATTTTCTACTGAGTAAATTGCTTCTCCGTTTCGCTGGATCCAGCCCTCCAGTTCTTCACCTTTAATTAAAGATTCTGCATCGGGTGCAGCTTGCATCAGTGATTGATCAGGAGATTCTGTCTGACTATTTTCAGATTGATCATTTGAAGAATCAGAGGTTGGCTGGTCGCAGGACGAGATAATAGCTGCCAGTAATAGAAGATTAATTATCTTTTTCATATAATAAGTTTTTAATTATTCCAATATTTGATAAAATGTTAACGTTTGCAAAACAAATTAAGTGAATATTTATGTACTATTCAAACTTTTTTGCAACAGATTTTTAATTAAACAAATAACTCTAATCGCTGAGCTAAAGCCGAGGTAAATTTATTATGTGGATCATACTTCTTTTTGATAGCTAGCCATTGTTGGTAATCAGGATACATTTTCCTGAACATATTAGCGGTTAGCATTGCATCTTTTCCAAGGTAAATTCTACCACCACAATCAAGCACCATTTGGTCTAATTTAGTCACAAATCCGGCTAGCTTTTTTGTGACTGGAAAATCAATGGCAAAAGTATAGCCAGGTTTAGGAAAAGAAAGATATTGCTGACCATTGCCAAACTTTTTTAAAACATTGAGAAAAGGAGTACATCCACTTTCGCTCACAGCAGTAAGTAGTTTTTTAATATTCTTCCTGCCATCTTCTAAGGGTATTACAAACTGATACTGAATAAAACCTCGCTTTCCGTATCCTCGATTCCAATTTAATATAGCATCCAAAGGAAAAAAGAATTTTTCATAATGAACGACCGATGTGGACTTTGCTTGAACATAAGCAATAACCTTATTTAATATTTTAACTGTAACTGCATTTAATGAGAAATTGGGCAAATAAAAAGGCACCGTCAATTTGGGCTCTGGAATAACATGAAGAGGATTATTTTTTAATTTGAGAGGTAAATCCTCCAGCTTTGCCTGATTACCCAAAGTCAAAACGCCTTTTCCACTATTTTTACCTTTAGCCATTGTATTTACCCAGGCTACAGAATAATCATACTGCTTATCGTATTGATCAAATGCATCAAGCATTTCATCAATATTTTTGCAGTTAATTGCCGTTTGCTTAAAATAAGTTGTTTCAATCTTCTTCAACTTGATCTTTACCCTTACAATAATGCCTAATAATCCAAGACCACCAAAATTGGCAAAAAACAACTCTTGATTTTCGATACGACTACAGGTACGTAACTCATTGTTAGCCAATAAAATATCAAAACTTTCTACACAATTAATAAATGACCCGTCTACATGATGCGCTTTGCCGTGTATATCGTTGGCAATTGCTCCTCCAATAGTTACATATTTTGTACCTGGATTGATCATTGGGAACCATCCTCTTGGAGCAAATATTGTAATAATTTGTTTTAAGCTCAAGCCCGCCTGACAATCTAAAATACCGGTTTGCTCATCAAAAGCGAGAATTTTATCCATAGAAGGCAGCATTGTTACCAAAGCGGTACTACTTATAGCTTGGTCGCCATAACTTCTACCCAACCCCCTGGCGGTTATTTTACTACATAAATCAACTTTGGTTTTCAACTGCTCCGGATGCTTTACCTTATAAAGGTCGCAAGCTATTATTGGATAATTACCCCAGCCGCTTATTTTTTCTTTTTTCATAATTCTCTGAATGGCCAACCACCTATTTTGTCTTCCAGTCTTGCCAATGGTACTACCCCATTTGATGCCGCCGCATGTAATAACGAGCTAGCGGCCACTTGTACACCCAACTTTAGGCTTTGCTGCATGGGCATTTGTTCATGAATACCCAAAAGGACGCCTGCTGCAAAAGCATCCCCGGCACCCACCGCTCCTATTATTTCTTCTTCAGGCACTTGTATGCTGGCTTGTTGATAAATATTTTTTTTACTATCCATAGCCAGTGTGCCTTGCGGAAAATGAATAATGACCATTTGATTGACTCCGGCATCTATAAGAAGTTCTGCGCATGCTTCGGCTTTTTTCATTTCCACGCGGTCTCCTACTTTCAACGAGATACCGGTGATTTTTTCTGCTTCGTATTCATTAACGAATAGAATATCTGTAAATGGTAAGGCCGGGGTAACCACCTGCTCAAAACGTTCACTGTCTTCACTTACTACGTCCACTGATGTAAGGAAACCTTGAGATTTTGCCTCTTCCAACACATACGATGCTTTGGTGCGATTAGTAGCGTCTAATTCGTCTAATTTGTCCAAAAGCAATAAATAACCCAGGTGAAAGATTTTGGCTGTAGATTTATCAAATTGAAAATGAGCTTGTGCTAATAAAGCATTGGCTCCACGATAATGAAAAAAAGTACGCCGTCCACTGCCCTTCACAATCATTACATCTGTATAGCTGGTGGATGCCTGACTGGTTTTTTGCAACAAGTTAATATCAATTCCATGCTCCAGGCAGTCATTTAGAATTAATTCTCCGTTTTCATCATCGCCTACCAAACCTATTGCTTGCAACGGAAATTCAGCTTGCATCAGAGCGAGGTCCTTTAGCAGGTTATAAGGCGCCCCACCGTTAAAAGCAGCTTGCTCCTGTATATTAGCCAACGCATCTTGTGGTGGGTATTGATCAATAATTTTAACTTGATCGATTATCCAATTGCCTGCTGCTAGTATACCTTTCCTATCCATTATTCATTAATTAATTTTAAAATGGGTTCTTCATCTTCCTCTATTTCCGAAAAACGACCAATATCTTTATTTACAAAAAAGTTATCATTTACATCATCATTGGCGGTAGATACTTCACCAATGATGCATTCTTCGGAAACCGGATAAAACTCATGATAAATCCCGGGCACGAGTGTTATTCTTTCTCCCGAACGCAAAGAAATGGTTTCTCCCTGATTTACAGTGCGCATAGTACCATTGATCTGTACATCAAAAATACCATCATTTTTTAGTATAGACGGATTTCCCAGCCAAAGCTGAATAGCCATTTCTCCATTTCGTACTATAATATCTTCTTTTTTCTTTTTATGGGCATGAGCAGGAGTTTTTTGATTTTTAAGGGCATACATTAATTTTTCGCAGTACTCAGGCTCTTCAGCTAAATTTACTAATACCAGGCCATTTTCCTCAAAATTTCCAAGGCCAAAATCTGTAACATCCCATAGAGGCATAGGTGGCAAATGCCAATGATGTTGATTAAAAAAATTTGATGCTTGACTAATTGCAGCATTGATTTGCGAACGCTTCATTTCTAAATTGCTTATTGAAGCGTAAATTTAAAAAAACTCCTTAATTAAATAGGATAAATTCACTGTTCATTCAAGATTCTTCCTTTTATCGTTAATACATTAATTGGATTAGTAGGGTCATTGCTAAAAATAGTAATGGTTTTTTGCTGTGTACCATACCTGCCCGATGTATCAAATGTTGAATTAATAGTAAACTCATCGCCTGCTCCTACTACTGGAGGAATAGTGTCTAAAGAAACGCATTGGCAATTAGTTTCTACTTTTCTTATCGCCAATTCATTTTTACCGGTGTTAGCAAACTTAAAGCTACTTTTAATTTTTTTGCCTTTTACTACATGTCCAAAATCATGATTAGTTTCCAGAAATTCTATACGGGGAGCTTTTTTCAGTTCTTTCTCCGACATTGGTGGAAAGTATTCAACAATACTTGCCACTACGCGGATATCTTTAACAGGATTAAGCGAATCACTACTGAAAATTTTTATAGAATCGACTACAAAACCAAAATCATTTCTGGCTACCGGATCATAAATCACCTCTATTGCTCCTTTTTCTTTAGGTTTCAGCATTGAAGGTGAAAATGATATTTGCAAATAAGGTGGGGCCTGTATGCTATCGAAAGCAACATTTTTATCACTAATATTTACCCAATCAAATGATCGTTTAACAGGACTCCGCGTTATCATTTTACCCATATGAAACGATTGAAACTTCATTCTGATTCCGCCATTTTTACTTGGAAATTCTTCTGCTAAACTTCGGGGCTTAGGCATTACAGAACCTTTAATATGTAAAACGGTAACAGCAGGTTTTGCATTTGTAGAAACGGTGATCGTTTTATGAAACATGCCAGGCCTATTTAAAGGGTTATATTGAGCCTTTACAAAGCCGGTATCGCCCGGCAAGATTGCATCTTTGCTCCATCCTGAGGTAGTACATCCACAGCTAGCTCTTACACCTTTAATTCTTATAGTATCTATCCCTTGATTTATAAATGGAAAAGAATATTCCACCGGACCATTATCTTCCTTTATCAAACCAAAATCATGCTCAATGGAATTGAAAACAATGGTGTTGTCTTGTCCTACAGAATAAAAAGACACTGCTGCATAAAACATTAAAAGAAAAATCTTTTTCATAAGTTTACATTTTTAAGTAGCTGGGCATATAAAAAGCTTGCTAATTTTACAAAAATATTTGAATATCTCAATTGAGCAACGAAAGAAAACGTAATTGCGTAAGATATTGCTTTAAAAAATATAAATAATTTTCTTTATTTTGCAATAAGGATGATAGCCAACTTACGACTGCCAATGAATCCCCTATTTTCGTTATCCAGAAAAAACAGAAACTGTAGCTGCCATGCGTTAATGGCAGTAGAAATAAACTAAAATTAATGACAAGAATACTCACAGGAATCCAAAGTTCAGGCAAACCACATCTTGGCAATATACTAGGAGCCATAAAGCCTGCCATTGAATTGTCGAAAGATGAAAAAAACGAATCGTTGTTTTTCATTGCTGATCTGCATTCGCTTACCACCATAAAAGATGCAGAGGAGCGGGTAAATAATGTGAATGCCGTAGCAGCTGCATGGCTAGCTTTTGGATTTGACACGGATAAAAATATTTTCTATCGCCAGTCAAGGGTAGCAGAAGTAACTGAGCTAACCTGGTACCTTAACTGTTTTACGCCATTCCCAATGTTGGCTAATGCCCACAGTTTCAAAGATAAGTCAGACAGGCTTGCTGATGTTAATGCTGGCTTATTTACTTATCCTGTACTGATGACTGCCGATATTATTTTATACGATGCTAATTTGGTACCGGTAGGAAAAGACCAAATGCAGCACCTGGAAATGGCAAGAGATATAGCCCAGACATTTAATACGAAGTATGGAGATGTTTTTGTAATTCCGGATGCAAGAATTGATGAAAATGTGATGACAATTCCTGGTACTGATGGGGCAAAGATGAGTAAATCATACGGGAATACTATTGATATATTTCAGCCGGAGAAAAAACTTCGCAAAAATGTGATGAAAATTGTAACGGATAGCACACCGATGGAAGAACCCAAAAATCCGGATACCTGTACAGTATTTGCACTGTACAAATTATTGGCCAATCAAGAACAGACAGATGCTATGCGAAAAAACTACGAGGGTGGCAACTATGGTTACGGACATGCTAAGCAAGAGCTCTTTGAGTTAATGCGGGATAAATATGCTGATGAGCGCGAAAAATATACTTATCTAATGGAAAACCCGGCTGAACTGGATGAGAAATTGAAAAACGGAGAAGCCAAAGCCCAAGAAATTGCTCAGGCAACACTTGTAAAAGTTCGCAACAAATTAGGATTTGCCTGAGATCATGAATATAAATCAAATTAACGATAACATTATCAACTGCCAGAAATGCTCTCGTTTAATTTCCTATATAGATGATGTTGCTCAGACAAAAGTAAAAAGATATCGACAAGAAAACTATTGGGGCAAACCTGTGCCCGGGTTTGGTGATAAAAATGCTCAACTGTTAATTATAGGGTTAGCTCCAGCGGCTCATGGAGCCAACCGAACCGGCAGAATGTTTACAGGGGATTCCTCGGGTGATTGGCTTTATCGGGCGCTGTATGAAACAGGTTTTGCCAATCAACCGGAGAGCTTTTCTATGGAAGATGGATTACAGTTACTTGATAGCTACATAGTTGCTTTGGCTCACTGTGCACCACCGCAAAATAAGCCTTCGAGAGATGAGATTTTAAATTGTAGAGAGCATCTGCTCTACCATATTTCGGCAATGAAGCAAGCAAAAGTATACTTGGCACTTGGCCAAATGGCCTTCTCTAATCTTTGTCAGATATTTGAACTCAGAGGGTTGAAATTTGCTCATAATCAAGAGTTTAACCTAAGTGATGGCAAAAAAATAATTACAAGCTATCATCCTAGCAGGCAAAATACCCAAACAGGTCGATTAAAATGGCGTGATTGGTTAGCTGTATTCCAAAAAATCAGAAGTATGCTTTAACAAGTATACCACCTAAAGCAAATTAGTGATGTTCAATATTTGCAATCCAATTAAGTTCAGTCCACTGCACTTCAGGGTATGTTGCAAATTCCGTTGCCCAGAAATTTTCTGTACCTTCGGCAACCAAAATAGTTAGATTTTGAGTGTCATTTCCAAGGTCCTCTAGTTCAAGAGTTTCTATTGTGTTCAGCCAGTCAGACTGAGCAGTAGTATTCATTTCAAAAAGAAATTCTGTTACTGTTATTCTGTTGTCCGTCTTGGAGATGAATGCAGATCCTCCAGTAAATCCTCGTTTGTTTAAATATGGCTTATCTTTTAAGTTGTCAGTAACATAATTTAAACTATCGTTTGGAAGATTTGAAAAGTTGAAAAAACCAGACATCTGATCGATTGATAAATCTTGCTCATTAACAAATTCAAAAACACGTTCTATGGTTACATTTGAATTTATACCAATTATAACATAACCAGGAACAAATTCACGTTCGCTAGTTTCTGGATATATGGTTTCATCACTGCATGATGCAAAAAGCACTAAGAATAACAATATGAGAATTGTGCATTTCATAGTTTTAGGACACAAATTAACGCTATTTGGTTGCAAAGGCTCACAACTATTCAGTATTGACCATCACTTTTAAGCATTAAAAGCATAACTAAAGCACGTCGCGATCAAATGTTAAAGAACCTTATTGGAGGTCGCGAGCGGATTCGAACCGCTGTACGAGGTTTTGCAGACCTCTGCCTAGCCACTCGGCCACACGACCTAAATTTAAAATTCAAATTTATAAACTTGAATACTTCCAGACAATTGTTTACGAAAATAAATTACCCGGGGTTTTTAAAAAATAGCAGAAAGATATTTTCTTTCTGCTATTTAAATTCAACTAATAATAGATTTTTTATTTATCTT
The DNA here is from genome assembly GCA_964592475.1 of uncultured Roseivirgaceae bacterium. Classification (GTDB taxonomy): domain Bacteria; phylum Bacteroidota; class Bacteroidia; order Cytophagales; family Cyclobacteriaceae; genus CAZQEZ01. Next base: position 3,394 of record CAZQEZ010000078.1, on the reverse strand, counting down.
CAGCCTCCTTTTCCTGATCAGAAGATTTGGATTCTTCTTTAGCTGGTTCTTCAGCTTTTTCATCCTTTTCTTCTTTGGCAGGCTTTTCGGCTTTTACTTCTTCTTTTTTAGCGGCAGGCTTTTTCTCTTCTTTACTCTCTTCTCTCTTTGCCACCTCCGCAGAAGCTTTTGCTTCCTCAGCTGCAGGCTCTTCTTTCTTTGCTACCTCTTCAGGAGCTTTTTCTTCTTTAGCTGCAGGTGCCTCTTTCTTTTCAGTTTTAGCTGCAGGTCCAGTTTCCGCCTTAGGCTCCTCTGCTTTGGCAGCTGGTTTTTTGGCAGGCTCATTCTTGTCAACTTGCATTTGCTCTTTCAAGTTAGAAAGCGCCTCTAAATCTCCCAAAGTTGACTTTTCAGCATCTTTGTTGATTTTATTGACCATTGAGCCTTTCTTGCCTTTCTTCTTTGTTCCGGTAGTAGAAGCCTTTGACTTATCCTCTTCCGGCGCATAAGTAGCAGCATGGCTCATGATAATCCTTTTATCATCTTTCTGAAATTCCTGTACTTTAAAGTCCAGTGTCTCTCCTACTTCTGCAGTACTTCCATCTTCTTTTACCAAGCCTTTCAAAGTAGAAAATCCTTCAATACCATATGGAAGTTCTAGTATAGCACCTTTCTCAATTTTATTGATAACGGTACACTTATGCACAGAAGCTCTGGTAAAGATATCTTCAAAAGTATCCCAAGGGTTTTCTTCCAATTGCTTGTGACCCAATGCTAATCTTCTGTTATCAACATCCAGCTCAAGTACTTGCACTTCAAGCTCATCTCCTACTTTTACAAATTCAGAAGGATGCTTTATTTTTTTGGTCCAGGAAAGATCGGAAACGTGCACTAAACCATCAATACCTTCTTCTAACTCTATAAATAAGCCAAAATTGGTTAGGTTTCTCACGATACCTTTATGCTTGGTACCTACCGCGTATTTGGTAAGCAGGTCTTGCTTAGTCCAAGGATCTTCAGTAAGTTGCTTGATGCCTAAAGACATTTTTCTTTCATCTCTATCTAAAGTAAGGACTACCGCTTCTAGTTCATCTCCAATATTAATGAAGTCTTGTGGGTTTCTCAGGTGCTGAGACCAAGACATTTCAGATACGTGAATCAAACCTTCCACACCTGGCATAATTTCAAGGAAGGCACCGTAATCGGCCACATTTACAATTTTACCTTTTACTTTAGAACCCACCTGTATATCAGTAGATAAAGAATCCCAAGGATGAGGAGTAAGTTGCTTCATTCCCAGAGAAATTCTCTTTTTCTCATCGTCAAAATCAAGCACTACCACATTTACCTTTTGATCTAAGTTAAGTACTTCTTCCGGATGATTAATTCTTCCCCAAGAAATATCGGTGATGTGTAATAAACCATCTACACCACCTAAATCTATAAACACACCAAAGTTGGTCATATTCTTGATTACACCTTCAAGAACCTGACCTTTCTCTAGGTTGTTAAGTATTTCAGTTTTTTGTTTTTCAAGATCTTTTTCGATCAGTACTTTATGCGAAACCACTACGTTATCATTGCTGTAGTTGATTTTAACCACTTTCACTTCCATGCTTTTGCCTACAAAAACATCGAAATCTCTAATGGGCTTCACATCTATTTGAGAACCAGGCAAGAAAGCTTCTACACCGTATATATCTACGATCAAACCACCTTTTGTTCTTCTTTTTACTACACCTTCGATAACAGAATCGTTATCCAAAGCACCTTGAATATTTTCCCAGGCCTTTACTATTTTCGCTTTACGGCGTGAAAGTACTAGTTGGCCATTGGCATTTTCCTGCTCTTCAATGTAAACCTGTACCGTATCACCAATTTTTAAATCGGTTAAATCTTTGAATTCAGTGCTGGAAATCAATCCATCTGACTTAAAGCCGATGTTTAAAATTACATCCCGCTCGCCAATACCTACAACAGTACCTTCAACTACTTCTTTTTCATTGATCTCGGTAAGCGTGTCGTCATAAAGCTTTGCTAATTCGTCTTTTTGTTGTTTGGAATATCCTTCACCAAATCCTTTGGTATCAAGAGCTTCCCAATCAAATTCTTCAGGCTGTGCCATATTTTAAAAATGCCCCTTTTAATTTTTCAGCCGCAGAGCCCGGCCGTGTTTTAATTTTACCAATCTTTTTGTTAAAAAATAACACAAAAAGACCGCTCATTTTGAACGGACTGCAAAATTAATAAAACAAAGTTGAAAATGAAAAGATACAGATTGTTTTAATTTTATTAAATATGCCTTAAGGGATAACCATTCCCGACACTCCCTGCATTAGAATTCCCGTAAGCCATGCCATGTAGGTGCCTACTGCATAGCCCAATACTGCTAACAGCACGCCAACAGAGGCTAAGGATGGGTGAAAAGCCGAGGCTACAATGGGTGCCGAGGCTGCTCCTCCTATATTGGCCTGTGAGCCTACTGCCGTAAAGAAAAATGGCGCCTTAATTAAAAATCCGGTTGTTAATAAAATAGTAACATGCACCAACATCCAAATAATACCTATTAAGAAAAATCCCGGACTTTCTGCTACGGCGGTAATATCCATTTTCATACCAATAGTAGCTACCAGAATATATAACATGGTGCTTCCCAGTCTACTGGCTCCGGCTCCTTCCAATTTTCTGGCGCGGGTGAAAGATAAGATTAAACCTCCGGTAGTGGCGATTACCACGATCCAAAAAAACCTACTGGTAAGACTAAATTGGGATAAAAAAGGTGCGTTTTCGGCAATAAAAGGGGCAATATTATCGCCACCAAAGTGAGCCAGCGCAGTAATACCAAAACCAATGCCCAATATAAGCATCGTATCAGATAAAGTTGGCAGCTTGGAAATGGTAGCTTTATAATTTTCAATTCTGATTTTAACATCTTCGATCGCGGAGGAGTCGGCTTTAAAAATTTTATCCACTTTTTTAGAAATACCAGCACCATAAAGCAGGAACGCCATCCAAAGGTTAGCAACAATTACATCAACGGCAATCATGGCGGTGAAAATATTATCTTGCGTATCAAATACTTCATACATGGCAGTTTGATTAGCTCCTCCACCAATCCAGCTGCCGGCTATGGTAGACAACCCTCTCCACACCTGATCGCCGGATATGATATCGGGCCAAAAAATAGAAACAATCAACATTGCTAATGGCCCTCCTGTCACTATACCTACTGTACCAGCCGCAAACATGATCACTGCTTTGGGACCCAATTTTAATATGCCCTTAAAGTCAATACTTAATGTTAATAAAACCAAACTGGTAGGTAACAAATACCTGGAAGCTACAAAATATAGATTAGAGGTGTCTTCGGAAATAATACCAAGGGTATTGAAAATTGCCGGAATAAAATAGCATA
>CAZQEZ010000077.1:0-21128 GCA_964592475.1 uncultured Roseivirgaceae bacterium | reverse complement strand
CAATTTACGACCATCCTCGTCCGGTTTTGCAAACCGGATGCCTAAAGCATAGCATCTGCAATGCGTGAAAACCTGCGTTACAAACGCAGTGATTTAGTGATCCGCATAGCATTTGCAATGTTTGAAAACCAGCGTTACAAACGCGATGATTTAGTGATCCGAATTACAAATTCGGACCAGTGGGGATAGAAATCGTAGTACATATTCCCCAAAATTAGCAACAATATGCTTATTTAGGCATTTAAAAGTATATGGCACGATATTTTATACTTAACTAGTCGGACAATTTTTAAGTTAATGAACAACATTTATCAATCCTATCACAAATTCATTATAGAAAATGATCATCCATGCATCATGGCACAGTCAGTTTTCAAGACAAACGCTAGTATTCGGAGTGGTTTTAATTATGATGTATCCTTTCCTGTACCTGGCTATAGAATCATTAAGATTGGCTTTGACCTGCGTATAGCCATCGATTGCAATTATCCCCAGCATCAGGAAAAGGATAGTTTTCTTCATTATTTCATTCATACTCGTGCACAATTTTGGGTGATATAGAATTTTTATACAGGAAATAAAGATATGAATATTTTTAAGGTAGATCACATAAATTCAAAAGCTATTTTTACTCAATAATTAATATATATTTGATATGCTGAATGCCGAAAATGAATTATTTTAGCCCATTGAAAAGAATATAAACTTTAAAAAACACTCTGCAATGCAAAAATCGGCACGAAAAATGTTTAAACTAAGGCAGTATACTCAAATAATTAGATATTATATGTGGAAGTGGAACCTGTCTTATTTATTTTTTATCATCTTAATTTTTTCGATAAAATCATGTAAAAGCTTGGAGCCCAACAAGCCTCCTGAGGGATATTTTGAAATGCAGAATGATTATTTGCAACAAGTTTCAACTGTACATATTCCTGTAGAACTTAATTTATTAGAACTAGAGGAGATCATAAACAAAAATATTGATAAACTTCTTTATGAAGATGCTACTGAGGAAGGAAGTACTAGTTACAACTTCAAAGTATGGAAAAAAATGCCCATATCAGTCACCAGTAATGGTGACTTATTCCGAATAAAAGTTCCTTTAAAAATCTGGGCCAAAGTAGGGTATACATTTGAACGCTTTGGAATTAAGCTTTCTGATAGTAAAGAAACTGACTTTGAGCTGGATTTGCATTATGTAACCAAATTAAATGTAACGCCGGATTGGCATGTGAGTACTCATACTGCCGGAAATGGGTTTGACTGGATAAAGAAACCTAGTGTGAGTTTAGCTGGGGTGAAAATTTCATTGGCTTCTTTTGCTGAAAACTTGATTGATGAGCAGCAACATGTTATTGCCAAAGAAATTGATGAACAAATAAAGCCGTATTTGAATATAAAAGAATATGTGCAGCAGGCCTGGAATCAAATGCAGCAACCCTTATTGGTTTCCGAAGATTATGATGTTTGGTTAAAGGTTTCTCCTCGTAAAATAATGATGACGCCAATTAAGGGTTATGGAAATCGATCCATCATAGGCATTGGGATAGAAGCAAATACCGAAACATTTATAGGCAAAAAGCCCACGTCGGAAATAATCAAGAATTTGCCATCAATCGTGATGAAAGATACCATCAAAAACGAATTTAAAATTGGAATGAGTAGTGAAATAAGCCATGAGTCCATCAATGATTTGCTGGAACAAAATTTTGTGAATAAAACTTTTACATTTAAAGATGGCAAATACCAGGTTAATGTTACCAACATTAAGTTTTATGGGAGCAATGATCAAGTAGTAGTTGAAACTGGTTTGACAGGTAGTATAGATGGCACCATATATTTGACAGGTAAGCCAGCTTATGACCCGATAAAGCAGGAATTATTTATTCAGAATTTGGATTTTGACCTGGACACCAAAAATAAAATAGTAAAAACCGCCAGTTGGTTGGCAAAGGGAAAACTTATACGTACCATGCAGGAAAACCTTACTTTTCCACTTAAAGATCAACTGGAACAAGCCACTACTACCATTCAAAAAAATCTGAACAACTACGAAGTTACACCCGGTATATTTTTAGATGGCAACCTGAAAGACTTGAAGCCCGCGGGTGTTTATATTACACCTAACGCTTTAATTGCTGTGGTAATGGCTGAGGGTGATGTGAATTTGCATGTTAAAAAGCTTGAGTATTAATTTTTAAAATTTCTTAATTAATTTTGTAAAATAGTATAATTTGGCTGTAATTTATTAGTTTATAAATATCCAACTTCAAAAAACCAAAAACAATGGAACAGTTTTATCCTCAATTTTTATATGTTTGGCAGTTGGCTATGTGGGTTGCTACAGCTTTATTCGCATTTATAGGTTTTATAATTCTTATTACCCATTGGATCAAAAGTAAAAGCTATAAAGACCTAAAAGCTAAATATGACTATTTAAGCATTAAAGAAGTAAAGAACCTGAATAGGGCAGTAGGGGCTTTTGCTATTGCGTTGTCTTGTTTTATCAATACCGTTTACTCAGAGATAGTAGCTGAAAGTTTCGTTTGGTGGGGCGTCCGATTATTCATTTCATTATGTTTTTTTACGCTGGTTTTTTATATTTCATTTTTGATGTTCAAATATTCTTATCCTTCAAAATTGCATAAAAAGTTAAGAAAATTCAGGTATACACCTCGTGTTTCTCCCGATGGTAACGAAATGAAATTGTTAAGTGAAGAAGAAGAAGATGTGCATTTGGATCCTGGTATGCGGGCAGAAGAAGATGTGTTTTCAATTGATTACGATGTGTGGATAGATGAAAGTACAGGTTTTGTGCAAATAGAAAAATATCCCGGACACTTACAGGCGCTTGAATGTAATAGTTGCGGCTTTCAAACCATGAAAACAGTTAAAGAAGAAATAATTACGCATCCTACTCATGAAATGTCGGGTCAGTTAATTAAAAACTATGAATGTATTTATTGTGGCGCCAAAAGAAGAAAAAATTTTAGAATTGCTAAGATAGTAGAATCTGACGAGTATTATAAAATTCCCGAAAACCCAAAATTTAAAGAAGATAGTAAAATTGAATTCATAAAAATTGAAATTTTGAGTACGAGTGGAACCGCTAAAAATTATGAATTTCAGAACATAAGCCAAGCCAAGGAATTTTTAGCTGAAATGGAAAATAATAAACAGCTTAGTAATAAAGTTTAGCTTTACAGCCGGTCAATAAACTCTTTCATTTTTTGATAATGTGTTCCATGCCAATAAATATTTTGACAATTATTGCATTGATAATATTTTTCATACATTTGCCAAACTGCCTCAGGCACTTCTTTTTTAATTTTACTTTTATCGATTGCAACTAACTTTCCATTACATTTCATGCAACGGCTGAAGGGTGCAAACTGAGATTTTAAATTGTACTTAGATATAATCTCATTAAGCTGAAGTTTTGGATTTGTTTCTCTTACAAAATAACCATCAAGCACTCTCCGATGAAATAGAATACCCAAATCTCTGGTAAGTATTGACCGGTTTTCTTGTTCTGCGATATTAATTATTTCCAGATCATCAAAATCATTTCTATATGCAAAACATCCAGACAAACCGGATGAATCCTGAACGATTTGTTTGATTTGCAGTAATGCTAAAAAAGTAATTAATTAATTATGCCCCACTTTAAATTATTATTATGTTTACACTTTACACTATTGACGAGAATTCAATTAAGTAAAAACACAGTAAATTCTTATGAAAAATATTTTTCTAATCATTTTCTTTAGTACCATTACAATTAGTAGTATTTTATGCCAGGATACGTTTAAAGGCCAAATTAAAGCTTATAACCGAGGTGAGGCAGAAATTATCACGGGGATGGCTGAACCAATTGTCATTGGTACAATCAAATCAAATGGTGAATTTTCCATACCACTGGATGATAATTACATCAATCAAGTAAAAGAGACGATTACTAAAGAAAACGCCGATAGCGATAAATGGTCAACCCGGCTTTTGACACTCAATCGTGCTTTTGGTAATTGTGAAGATAGTTCAGTGGAGATTGAAAATGGAAATCAACCGTTGGTAAAACTATCTACCTTTAACAGCTTCAGCATTGTGGACCTGGAGGAAAAGAAAATGTACGGTCATTTCATGGTGGTTAGCTCCGAAGAATTTGGTGAAGCCCTTAACAATTATGAACACGGTACAGATCAAACTGGCTATGTGCTCGATTGGTATTATTTTGAAACTCCAGCGTCGGTTAAAGGATCTTGTACAATTAAGACCTATACTTTAACTCAAAAGGAAGAAGATGTATACAACGCCACCACTACCTACGATCTTGAACTTAAGGCCGGCTGGAACCTGGTGAAATATAGACACCATGACTTACATACTGATTCCGAAGGTAAAAAATACGTAAAGAATAAAAGCTATACTAACATTGCTGAATTGCCAGACAATATTGAATATTTTTACTTTGGTGAATAATAAAGTAAAATCAGAATTCATCACCTGAAAGATCATTCGTACCGTAATGACTTTACCGGATTAGCCAAAGCAGCTTTCACTATTTGATAACTAATGGTAATCAATGCCGTGAGTAAGGCAAATACCCCGCCAGCCACAAATACCCACCATCCAATCTCAATTCTGTAAGCATATTCTTGCAACCATTTTTGCATGGCCCAATAGGCCATGGGACTGGCTAGCACCAGGGCAATTAAAACCCAACGGGTAAAATCTTTACTGAATAAAACTAATATTGAAGAGGTAGAGGCACCATTTACTTTGCGAATACCAATTTCTTTGGTTCGGCGGGAAACCACCAGCAATGTAAGACCGAATAGTCCCAGAGATGATAGTACAATGGTAAATATTGCTGCATAACCGGTAATTTTGGCAAATTTTTCTTCACTTTCATATTGCTGATCCAAAATATCACTGAGGAAGGAATAACCTAAGGGTCTGTTAGTATTCATTTCACTCCAGGCTTTATTAATCGCTTCAATACTGGCAGATACCTGAAGGCCATCAATTTTAGCAAAATGATACCATACCGGGTTTCGATCAGGATCCATATGTAAAAAGAGCGGCTCAACTTTATCACGCATGGAGTCAAAATGAAAATCTTTTACAACCCCGATAATGGTAGGCATTTTATCATCGGAGTCACTTTTTGGTAGCTTCTTTCCAACAGCATGGTCCCAACCCAAAGTTTTCACAAAAGTTTCATTTACAATAACAGCATGCAGGCTGTCGGAATTAATCTCTAAAGCAAAATTTCTTCCGGCAATTAGTTCCAGTCCAAGGGTGGGAATGTAATTGGCATCTGCCCTTATCAAGCGGCAACTGAATGTTTCTCCATCATCCATTCTCAAATTAGTACTACTGCTTCCAAACATAAAATTGCGATCGCTCGAGGCAACATTTATTACAGTAGGTTTAGCATTTAATAATTGCCTGAATTGCTCTGTTTGCTTAACAGAAAAGTCATCGGGCAAATTGACCACCACTACATCTTTTTCTTCAATTCCAGTATTCTTATCCCGGATAAAATTCATTTGATTAATAATGATCAAAGTCGAAATCACAAATAAAATTGACAGGGTATATTGTATCACTACAAACACACTTGTCAAGGATTGTTTACCTGCCAGACGATTTTTATTCCTGAACAAACTGATGGCACTAATTTTATTGATATTCAAGCCCGGCACCAATCCAACGATGGTAGTAATACCGAATAAAAGCAGGACTATGAAGATAAGCAATGAGGGTTTTAATAAATCAAATGTAATCTCACGATTGCTCAGATAATTGAATAGCGGCAGTAATGCTTTGGCCAGGAGAATGCCCAGCAACAAGCTAATCATAGAAATCACCAGGGCCTCTCCCCAGAACTGGGTATTAATGTTTCCTGATCTGGCTCCTAAAACTTTGCGCATGCCAATCTCTTTCATTCGCTGAAATGATTGTCCTGTAGTAAGCATAATATAATTGATACAGGAAATAACCAGTACCAAAATAGCTACAATTACCAAAACCGTGATAAATTGATTACTGCTTTCCGCCTCGTATTGACTGCGAATATCTTCATTTAAATATACATCGGCAATCGGCTGAAAGTAGTATTCAAAGGTAGGATTGTCCCCTTCTTTGAAAAAGTATTTGATCAGGTTGTCCAGTTTTTCACCCAGGTAAGTTTCGATTAAGCCATTGGCACCCTCAGTAGCACTGGTTACATTATTAGATTCATCCAGTAAAACAAACATAGATGCATTGCCGGTAAAATTGTTGCTTTCCGGATAAGGGCAATGATGCTGGTGCCGAATAGCCATGTCAAAATCTATACTGGAAGTGGAAGGTACATTTACAATACCTGAAACCACAAACTCCTTTTCGTTGCCTTTTGGGAAAGTAAGATTTCTGCCAATAAATTCGCTGTAGTTGTGATTGGGTTTACCAAAATATTTTACTGCAGTCTTTTTACTCATGACCACATGATTGACTTCTGCCAGCATTTTATCAGGATTGCCGGCCAAAACAGGGAAACTGAAAATATTAAAGAAAGTAGTGTCAACAAAGGCGACAGTATTCTCAAAAGATTTGTTTTGATGATTTATCCAGGACCGGTAGGTCTTTTTAAAGGTAGAAACTTTTTCTATGCCGGATATTTCCTGAGAAAATGCTTCGGCTATGCGGTGCTCATGCAACGTGGAATAATTATACCCTCCTTCATCGGGGTCAGTGTATTTGTTCACCACCCGGTAAATTCTTTCTTGATTTTCATGAAAGGTATCGTGGGTAAGCTCCTGGTGTGCAAAAAGGTAAATAAGCAGGCAAAACATGATGCCGGATGATAAGCTGAGAATATTAATGAAGGTAAAGATTTTATTCTTCATTATGTTACGAAAAGCGATCTTAAAATATTGAATGAGCATAGGTTTAAAATTTTTATATTCTTTTACTTATACATTATCATGCCAATAGTAAAGAATAGCTCCTACAACGTATATAAAGCTCAGGTGTGTTCACATATGGACAATTAACGTTCGTTTGTGGGATTTATAGTTTAATCATCTTATTGAATAAAATTTATTGGTTTTTAACTTACAGTTAATGAAATTTGTCTCATCACTTAGATACTTAAGATTGGAACCTCGACTGAAATACGAACCTAAAAAAGTAGTTTTGCTATTGCAGCAAGATAGGAAAGATGTATTTGAAGAATTAGTCCAGTCTTATTTTCCCTCTTTATTTGGCTTTTATATAAAATATGTGCGGCAAAACCAAGTAGCTGAAGAAATAGTGCAGGACGTATTTTTATACATCTGGCAAAAAAGACATCAGATTGATATTGAAAAATCTTTGCAGGCCTATCTTTATACTATACTGCCACTAAAAATCGATCCCTCAATTACCTCAAATTGAAATACAACCAATACCAATACGATGACGAGCCTCTGGGGCAAATTGAATCAACTCACAGTGCTGCCTCGGACAATCTGGAGCAGGAAGAACTTCAAAATTTGATTGAGAAAGGAATAGATGCATTGCCGGAAAGATGCAGAATGGTATTTAACTTAAGCAGAAAAGCAGGTCTTACCAACAACGAAATAGCCAAAGAAATGAATATTACTAAATGTCATTGGCAATTGAGGTGTTTTTTGAAATAATAAGTACAAAATAGGCTATTCACGTACTTTCCCCCTCTCCAAAACTCTCTAAAATGGAGAAGGGTGCCAGCCGAAGGCTGACGGAGTGAGGAAAAATGAGCAATTTCAAAGAACAGCGGCATAAAACTAGTAGCTATTGTCCTCGTAGCGTCGCACGGCGTGCGGCGCTACGAGGACAAGTCGAAAACATCTCGCCTCAGCATTGGTAAGGCAGTAAACCCACACATCACCAATGACGTTTTTTATTTAAAAGTAGCCCGCTCCCTCTAATTCGTCATTTTGATGCCCCGAATTTTTCTGTGGTCTCTTTAGGAGAATATTTATCGGGGCGAGAAATCTCCAACCAAAAGCACTGCAGTATAATCTACCGTCCAACACAATAAGTACATCAGGCAGGAGATTCCGGATATTTTTTGTTGATTTATTTTATAATGATAAAAATTCCGGAATTACGCAAGCATTTTATATTGTCATTATCTATTGGTTTTCTTAATCCCTACATTGTCCTTAAAATAAGAGTTAATATTTCCCTCAACCCGCCAGCTAAAGCTGACACCCTTCTCTCCCTAGGCCTGGACTTTCCCCAACATGAACATCGAAATACGGGAAGAGCAACTACCGGAATTTCACCTTTACCAACCCAATATATTATTTTGGGATTATCGCAAATAACCTAACCTAATTTTGGCTTCTCAAAAATTTAGGTGTTGAAAGCATACCGGAAGCTACTGGGATTTTTACTTGCGTGGATAATTTTGGCCCAATATTTGGCCAGGAGCTGATATGTTATTGGTTGGCAAGATTGGGAATATTTAGGCAAAATTTAGTTCCTTTATTAATTTCGCTTCTTACCTCAATATTACCCTTTAACTTTTTAATACAATCTTTTACAATATATAATCCAATTCCAGATCCGGGTTTTTTGTCAGTGGCTCGATAGAACATATCAAAAAGCTTTGATATGTGTTCCTGGCCAATGCCCATCCCATTATCTTCTATTATGATTACACAATTACTTTTATTTACTTTTATATCTATTCCAATAGTTGGTTTATCCCTATACGGATTATGATATTTTAATGCATTGGAAATCAAGTTATTCAAAATAATTTTTAATCTGAGTAAATCAGAATGAAAAACACAATTTTGCGTAAGTTCAATATCAATTTCCACTTGCTTTTCATCAGTATAATGATAGTGATTTTGCAAAACTTCATTCATCAGTTGATTAATGTCAATGCGCATATTGCTTATATGCACTCTCGAGTTTCTACTGTAATCTAAAATATCAAGTATGAACTTATCCAGCTTTATCAAGCTTTTTTCTTGCATTTCCGCGTATTGCTGTAGCAAGGTGATTTCCTTTTCTTGCTTAATTAATCGAGCTAATCCTAAGGAGGATGTGATTGGAGCTCGTAAGTCGTGAGAAACTCGATAAACAAAATTGTCCAATTCTTCATTCGCTTTTACAAGCTTTTCATTTCTTTCTTGAATTTTTGATTCACCTTTTTTCCTGGCTGTTATATCACGTAATACTTCTATCACGCCTATTATTTCTCCGTCTGCTGCATAATAGGGGCTAAAAATTGAATTGTACCATATGCCTCGTCCCTTTTTGTTTCTAAAAAAAATATCATGTGAATATTGAATTTCCCCCAATTTTGCTTCATTAATATAGGTTTCATAATTTGCTTCTACTATATGAGGGAAGAAATCATAGGGTTTTTTACCTTGAGTTTGGTCTTGACTATACCCGGTAATTCCTTCCATTTTATAATTCCATAATATTATGTTATGATCAAGATCATAGGCTATTAGTCCTTCCTGCAGATTGTTGATAATAGAAGTAATAAAATGATTGCTGTTAATGAGTTTCTTTTCAGCGATTTTGCGTTCAGAAATATCCATAAGAATGCCAGTGGCTCGTATAGGATCATTTTGCTTATCCCGTTGGGTTACTTTGCCTACTCTTAAAAGCCATTTGTAGTCTTTATTCTTGAACTTTACCCGTAATTCATTACGATATTCACTAATATGACCTGCAGTGTGTTTTTTTAATACTTTAAGTAATGTCGGAAAGTCATCAGGATGAATGATTTTTTTCCAGAATTTAATAGAATTGCCCATCTCTTTAATATCGTATCCCAACATATTAGCAAATTGATCGTCATAAATTGTTTTTCTGGAAGGTATATGAAAATCCCAAGTACTCAAGCCTGCTCCATGCAAGGCCATTTCCAAACGTTCTTCCGAGCTACGAATGCGAGTAATATCGTTAATCACGATCCATAGGCATGCCAGGTAATTTTTTTGATTTGAAAATCCTGAAATGCTGTAGACGAAATGTTTTAACTCTCCATCTTCATCCCAAACAGATACTTCTTCATTATTTAAATGGTAATCAGATTGAATGAATTTTTGTAATAATTCATCATTAATTAATTCTTGATGCTCAATTACTTTTATTCCTTCAATTTCTTTCTTGTTTTTAATATTATAATGTTTAGTAAACGCCTGGTTACATAGAGCAATATATCCGTGCTTTTTAATTATTTCTATTTGCTCCTTTGTAGAAATCCTGTGGTCAATAACTTCCTTTAAATCAATTCGATAAATGATTTCATTTACCTGGTCAATAAAGGTTTTATATCTTTCATCATTAATGATTAATTCTTTTCTCTTTTTTTCCCTGTCTTTTTCGTGCCGAGCTAATAAAGTAAATAATAAAGTAGCTGTTAAAAGAACAAATATTAAACCTTTTAAACTTTGAAAAGCGGTTATCCCATTTTCATGTGAAGTTTGATATACGAGATAATCTGTAATTATGATCCAGGCAGATGCTAACAGAAAATATATCAGACTTAGTTTTAATGCATAGCTTAAATAGGGTTTACTGGTTATTCTCATGCTAAAGAAGATTGAAAAATAAATAGATAGATTAAAAAGTAATTTAAAGATACTGCTAAGTAAACCAAAATAAAAGCTTTAGTGTTTTAATTAATGCTATTCCATAGGTTTGATTTCAGTAAATACTCATAAGTAATTATTTGAATTGACATACTCATTTTACCCTTATTTTATTCGCTTTCAACAAAAATAATCTTGACTTGAATTTTATATTTATTTTAATTAATATGTTTTAGAATAAAAGGACTTCTATTTTTGATGGGCCAGTTTTTCTTTTTGTTCCCTTGTCACAATGGTTTTTAAGCGTATATTAGTGGTTCAATAGTAAAGGAATATTAATTTGAAACATATTGCTATTTTCTTGATTATTTAATTCTTATATTTCTGAAAAATAACCCCTATGAAAAAATTATTGTCATCACTATTGTTAATTGTGATTTTTGCAAGTTGTCAGCGGCAAGAAAAACTTGCCACTGGTCCGCCCAATATTATTTTAATGGTGGCCGATGATCTTGGTTATAACGACCTTTCGAGCTACCGGAATGCCAACCCCGGACAAGCGGAAAAACCACCCACCACTCAAACTCCGTACATTGACCAATTGGCTGACGAAGGTATGCGTTTCACCAATTTCTATTGTGGGGCCGCAGTATGTTCTCCCTCGAGGTCAGCAATTCTAACCGGAAGAAATGCTACACGCAACGGCATTTACAATTGGATTCCTCCTGGGCAGCCCATGCATCTACGTGCTGAAGAAGTTACTATCGCGGAAATGCTGAAAGTAAAAAACTATCAGACGGCCCATTTTGGCAAATGGCACCTCACGGCAGAGGGTATGGGTCAACCCCTAATGAACGACCAGGGCTACGACTATAGCTTTTTCACTTACAATAATGCCAATCCCAGCCATGAAAACCCTGTCAATTTTTTTCGAAATGGCAAACCGGTTGGCGAACTTATAGGATATGCTTCTCACCTGGTAGTGGATGAAGCCATTCGCTGGCTGGAGGAGAATAAAGGATCGGAAGATCCATTTTATATTAACGTGTGGTTTAATGAACCGCACGAAAAAGTAGCTGCTCCTGATAGCCTGGCCAATAGGCACGATTACAATAAAGAATATTATGGCTGCATTGAAAATATGGATTATGCGGTGGGAAAAATAACTAACTTTCTTAAAGCAAATAAACTCGAAGACAATACCATCATTATATTTTCCTCAGACAACGGAAGCCAGGTTTATGGCTCCAATTATCCGTTACGCGGCACCAAAGGGTTTAATTACGAAGGTGGCGTAAGGGTACCTTTTATTATCAAGTGGCCCGGGAATGTGCCAGCAGGAACATCTTCCGATGTAATTGGCAGTTTTACTGATGTACTGCCTTCGATCGCCGGTTTTAGTGATGTTTCGCTACCGGAGGGTCGCACGTTGGATGGGAACGACCTTTCCTCTATTTTCACTGGAAAAAGTGAAAGTATAAACCGGCAGCACCCGGTGTTTTTCTATCGCTACTTTAATGATCCTATTTGTATGTTGCGCGATGGTGAATGGAGCTTGATTGGATATGAAACACTCATCCCTTACACCGAAAAGCTAAACCTAAGAGAGTATGCCAAATTCAAACCTGAACCGGGTGAACCCTCGTGGTCGCAATGGGGCTTTCAGGAAAGTCACATGGAAAAAATACCGCAAATTGTACCCACGCATTTCGAACTATACAACCTGAAAAATGATATAGGCCAGCAAAAAGACCTGGCCGATGAGCATCCCGATATGGTAGAATCAATGAAAGCTCAAATGCTACAACTGAGAGAAAAAATGATTGAAGACGGAGAAGACTGGTATGAAGATAATATATAAAAAAGTGAAAGCATTAAGATTTTTGTCTTAGATTGATACTTATTAAAATTTTTATAATCTCCTCATCTGGTATAAAAGTTGCAAATTATCTACTCAAATAGAATAACTTGCCATGAGAACTATATTATATTTTAATTTCTGTTAATTATTAATTATTTTAAGTACCAGCTCATGTTTTATCTTTAGTAAATAACCTAACGACTTGTAAACCCTTTTGAGTTTTTTTAAAATATATTTTAATTAAATTTATAATAACTATGTCTGTTTGGCAATGTTGATTTTATAAACTAAAAAGAAGAACAAATATGACATCAAAAGAAATTATGCTAGAAGAACATATAAAAAATCGGGATATTAACGATGAGAACGTTCTTAAAGCGATGCAAGAAGTAGACAGAAAATTATTTGTACCAGAAGAACATTGGGACAAAACCTATGACGATGGCCCATTGCCAATAGGAAAAAATCAAACTATTAGTCAGCCTTACATTGTGGCCTACATGGCACAGGCACTACATTTAAAAGCAGATGAAAAAGTGTTAGAAATAGGAACCGGTTGTGGTTATAATGCGGCCGTTTTATCCAGAATAGTTGATCATGTATATAGCATTGAAATAATAGAATGGTTAGCCAATTTAGCTAAGGAAAATCTGAGTAAGACCAACTACAATAACATAACAACAAAATTTGATGATGGCTTTGAAGGATGGAGAGAAAAAGCTCCTTTTGATGCTATTATTTTGACTGCTGCCCCGGCTAAAGTCCCTGAACCATTGAAAAATCAATTAAAAATAGGTGGGCGATTATTAGCACCAATAGGAAAATCTGCTCAGGATTTAATTTTACTAGAGAAGCAGGATGATAAAATTTTTAAACAACGGAAATTACACCCTGTACGCTTCGTTCCTATGACAGGAATCGCATCGCAGACTTGATTTTTCAATAAAAAAATAACTTTTTAAACTTTTATATGGATTCACAAAATTACGAATCATAAAACAACATCAAAATACAATATCTAAATACGCTCCTGAAGGAGAGTTACTGAGCAATTATTATAATCTATCTGACCAGATAGATAACTTTTGGTGCCAACCGAATAACAGAGATGGTAATACCTGGACAGACCATTTGGATATTAATGCAGTCATGCTCGCCTCGAGTTTAATTGCTAAAGAGGAAAACCATTTACAGTTGAGTAAATAATCAAATTTAGAAGAGGATTATTTTTATTATTGCTAGTGAGAAAGCAATAATTATATAGTTTTGCAGCTCTTAATTTTTTTAATTGAACAAGAAGATATGTCTCTTAAACAAGTTGCTCTTAATAATATCCATAAATCACTTGGCGCACAGATGGTTCCATTTGCAGGATACAATATGCCTTTAAAGTATTCATCTTTAATAGAAGAACATAAATCAGTACGTACCAATGTAGGCATTTTTGATGTATCTCACATGGGTGAATTTTTAATAAGAGGCCCAGAAGCCGCTAAGCTTATTCAATGGGTTAGCTCCAATGATGCTACAAAACTTTATGACGGTAAAGCTCAATATTCATGTCTACCAAACGAAAAAGGAGGTATAGTTGATGACTTCCTTATTTATCAATTTAAAAAGGATTACTTTATGCTAGTGGTAAATGCCAGCAACATTGAAAAAGACTGGAATTGGATCAATAGCCAAAACAAGTTTAAAGTAGAATTGGAAAACATCTCCGATCGCACTTCTCTTTTTGCAGTGCAAGGTCCTAATGCGCAGCAAGTTTGTCAAAAATTAACTCCTGAAGATTTAAGCACGGTAGAATATTACCATTTCCGCCAAAATGTGTTTGCCGATGCGCCGGAAGTTATCATTTCTGCCACCGGATATACAGGAGCAGGTGGCTTTGAACTTTATGTGCCTAATGAATCGGCAGAAAAAGTATGGAATAAGATCATGGATGCCGGTAAGGAAGAAGGTATTCTGCCGGTAGGTCTAGGTGCCAGGGATACGCTTCGCCTTGAAAAAGGCCTTTGCTTGTATGGCAACGATATTACCGATGATACCTCTCCGTTGGAAGCTGGTTTAGGTTGGATAACCAAACTTGATACGGATTTTGTAGGTGCAGATTTTATTCGTAAGCAAAAAGAAGAAGGAATCACTCGCAAATTGGTAGGTTTTGAAATGATCGATAGAGGAATTCCCCGCCAAGGATATGAGATTTATGATGAAGATGAAAATAAAATTGGCACGGTAACCAGTGGCTCGCAATCACCCATGATGAACAAGGGGATTGGGCTTGGCTACATAAAAAAAGAATTAGCTAAAGCCGGCAATAAAATTTATATAAAAGTAAGGAATAAAATGCTGCTTGCAGAATTGGTAAAACTTCCTATTTATAAAGATTAACGAGCTGTGAGAAAAGTAGATGTTTGCTTACTACCGGAACTTATAGAGCCGGAAATGGTGAAAAATAAAATTGTAGTGGTGATCGATATTTTTCGGGCATCATCAGCTATAATTACTGGACTTGCCAATGGCGTGGAGCATTTTCTGGCAGTTACTGATCCGGATGAAGCTAAGGAAAAACAACGTAATAACTATCTTGCAGCCGGAGAAAGAAAAGGTGAGCAGCTACCCGGATTTGATCTGGGAAATTCCCCTTTTGATTACGAGCCTGAAAAAGTTGGCGGAAAACGTATAGTAATTACCACGAGCAATGGTACGCGTGCTATTGCTGCTGCTCAGGGAGCAAAAAGCATTTTCACCGCTTGCTTTCTCAATAAAACAGCCACCCTCAATTACATCAGTCAACAAGACGATAATGTTTTACTATTATGCTCCGGTTCGCATGGTACGTTAAGCATGGAAGATACCGTGTTTGCAGGTGCAATGCTTGCCGGTTTGAAAAATTTTGAAAGTAATAGTGACGAATGTTTTCTATCCAGGCACCTTTATCAGCATAACAAGCAAGACTTATTTAGTTTGTTAAAAAAAGGTGTACATGCTCAGCGGTTATTTAATTTAGGATTCGGACAAGACATAAAGTTTTGCTTGCAAGTGGATAAATTTGATTTTTTGGCTAAAATTGACCGCTTTGAAATTCAAAAAATTTGAAACTAAAAAGAATTTAAAAATCTTATATCATTTAGTTGATAGGCAGATAATTAGTACATTAATATTCTTAATCCTGCATTTATGAAAATAAATTTTGAACTTACCGAAAGAGACTTGATTGGTTTTAATAAGCATATGATCAATCGTACTGCTAAAATAAGCCGTAAAGTTTTTCCTTTGGTAATATTTGCTTTCTTTCTGGTTTACATTATTTATAAATCCTGGGGAAACTTTAATCCCAGCACACTTATAATTGTGCTTATAACTGCTATATTTTTTTATTTTATCATGTGGGGAAGTAATCGATTACTTGATTTTAATATTAAAAGATTGGTAAAGAAAAACCCCAAATTGACTGGACATCGTGCTTTAGAAGTGACTGACCATCAGGTAGTTTACTATTTTGAACAAGGGGAAAAACTATACGACAAATATAGCTTTAATAAGCTTGAGCAATCAAATGATTGTTTGTATTTATTTACTAATCAATCTGCTGCTATTATCATTCCTGAGCGAGCATTTGAAAATAATGACCAGAAAGCTGAATTTCTGCGCTTGCTGGATCTCATTTAGAAGTCAGTAATTATCACCTTACAATATCACTGCTCAATTACCTACCAATGGCGTAATATTAATTGTTCTTTCTATTATTTTTGGCGTTACCCGATAAGCAGGCAAAATCAAAGTTGCAGTTTCACCCACACCCGATACTTCGTAATCGATATTTACTGTTACCTGTTTTTGCTTTTGTAGTTGAAAAGGAAATAATGCCCTGGTCAAATTATCCAAATCATACTCACTTACAGACCAATGAAATGGCGTTTGCATCGATATTTTCAATCCTGTCCCCTTATCATCGGTTATTGCTGCCCACCGCACATCCGAGCGATTGCCATGTTCCTGAGGTATAAGATAGGGTACATAATAATCAGCGGCAGAAAGTTGATAATAGCCGATTCTGGCAGCTGTTTTACGATCAGGATAATTTTCGAAAGGGCCGCGGCCATAATACTTGGTGTGTGAAAACTCCGGTGCTAATGAAAAGGTGATTCCTGTTTTTGGCAGGAAAACTGGTACTTTACCGGTGGGCGTTATTTTGTGGTTTAGCAATATTTGGCCATTACCGTTAATATCATATTGGTATTGGTTCTCAAATCCACCCTGATTATTTTGAAATGTGGTGAGTGTTTTTATTTTAACGCGCACCAAATTTGTCAATTCAAAAACCTCAAAACTTTTGACTTCTTCTTTAATATTGTGGATTCCATAAGTACGCCAATGGTTACTAATGCTCTTCCCTTGAGCAGGAGTCATTTCTATGGGATTTAATCGCCATCCATTCCACGGGTCTGTTTCATTGCTGGTGGGGGCATGCCATACATTTAATTTCGGACTGGTAATTAACATTTCTTTACCGGCAATTTTTAGGCTATGAATTGCTCCTTCTTGCTTACTAAATTCATATTTAAAATGCTCACCTGATACTATTATTTTATGCTCAAGATCTTCTGATTTTACTTCCAAATCTCTAGACAAAGACATAGGTTTGCTTTCAGCTTTTTTTATTATAAATTGAGCAAAAGCTACCTCGTATCCTTTTTTAGCCCATGGTTTATCTTCTTTTAAATGGAATGAAACAGTAAGCAAAACCTCTTTTTTGATATTTTCTAAATTATCCCATTTGATTTTAACTTTGCTACTATCGCCCGGGTCCACATCCCAGTTTATCTCGCCTTCCTGAAGTGTGTTTTCTTCAGCAGTAATTTTCCAACTTTGGGTTAATTCATTCAAATTGGTAAAATCATACCTGTTTACAATGGAAAACAAGCCTTCTTTATCATCAATCATTTCCATTAATACAGGTTGTCCTGATTTTTTCAATTGATGCATTTCTGGTTGTATTGTTCTATCGGGCCATATTAGCCCATAAGATCTTGCTCCTAATCCCATGTTATAATAAGTACCAATTTCTTCCAGATTGTCAAAATTCAATGCCAGTGCTGCGTTTTTGGCTATATTATCAAAATTCTTAATATCATCCGGCGTAAGCGCCTGCTCATCAATTAATAAGTTATCAATAGTTGCGTGGGCAAGGTAACCGTTCCATTCGCCCTGGTCTTGGGTGGTCATGTTGCGGCCAATATTTAAGGGGTAAGGATTATTGGTGATTGATCCCTGGTGATTTTTCATGGCTACCATTTCTCCATCAATAAACAATTTCAACTCATCACCATTGTAAGATGCTAACACTTGGTGCCAATTGTTAAACCAATTACTTGGTACTAGTGCTGATGCGGTAATATGATCATCGTCAAAAATATAAAACGATAAAGAATCGGGATGAAATTGACTAACACCAAATTGATGACTACCTTTTACCACGAAGTTGTTAATATCCATCCAATCGCCGGGTTTCACATCAAACGCTATAGTAATTGAGTTACCAATAATGTCCAGACTTTTGGATCGATAAAACTCGATCCATTCATCATGGCCGCTCAAGTAGAAGGCTTTGCCTCCTTTATAGTCAGCAAGATGGCCTCTACCCATTGCAATACCATTATTCTGATTTCCTGAAAGATCCTTGAATTGACGAAGCGGCCAATCTAGTCCAGGACTTATAAAATCCCAAATAGCACCACCGCTTAACCTGGGATATTTCTCTATCAATTCCCAATACTCGTCCAGTCCTCCGAGAGCATTTCCGGTAACGGATAAATATTCGTCCATAAAGGAAGGGCGGGGGTCTTCGCTAATGGGCTGTTCGGCCAATTGTTGCACTTCCCAGGGAAGCCAATATCTGGGACCGATAATATCCTCGAACGGAATTTGAAAAGTATTGCCCCCGTACATCCAATCCTGGCGACTGGGGTCAATTATTTTACAGGTATCGATCAAGTCTTTCAAGCTATTACCCACTCCGGCTTCGTTACCAGCACTCCAGAAAATGATACTGGGGTGATTTCTATCACGCAATACCATCTTCACTCCACGGTCTACAAATTGGTTGCGCCATTCGGGTAGCGCACTTAAGTATATGTTGTTATGACTCTCGGTGCCGGCTTCATCTATTATGTACATACCAATTTCATCTGCCAGCTGCAAATATTCTTTATTAGGAGGATAATGCGATGTACGTACGCAATTTACATTGAACTTTTTAAGTATATTTAAATCCTGGCGCATAGTTTCCACCGGCATGGCTTTACCATGTTCAGGATGCTGCACATGACTGTTCACACCATTCAGCTTTACTGGTTTTCCGTTGACCAGTAGCACGCGATCTTTCACTTCTACTTCCCTAAAACCAGTTTTATGACTGTAAGCCTCTACAACACCTCCATTTGCATCTAGCATTTCCATAAGCAATGTATAGAGGTAAGGTTTTTCAGCTGACCACTTTTTAGGATTTTTTATGCTTAGCTTGATGTTGACCAGTCCTGCCTTTGCTGGAATTTCCTGGATTTTGCCGGCAATCTCATTATTTGAGTCTAGCAAAGTGACCTGTATTTTTTCACCGTTTATTTGGGTATTCTGATAAGTAACCACTTCTACTTGAGTAACTAAGGTAGCATCCTGGTAATTTTCATCGAAATCAGTAACTACATAATAATCGCGCATATGCACTTTGGGGGCAGCAAATAAATACACCGGACGGTATATACCGGATAAACGCCACATATCTTGATTTTCCAGATAAGTACCATCACTGTATCGCATTACTTGCACAGCCATATGATTTTTACCTACTTTTAAATAGCTGCTAATATCAAACTCAGCAGGCTCCATCCCTCCTTGATTATAACCTACTTTTTGGCCATTGATCCAAACATATGATGCAGATTTTACCCCTTCAAAATGGAGAAAAACCTGTCTGGATTGCCAGGTTACCGGTAGCGTAAATTCTTTGACATAAATTCCGGTAGGGTTATGAGTAGGCGGGTAGGGGGGCTTACCAGGAAATGTTTGGCTAATATTTCTGAACTTGGGATAATCATAACCATGCATTTGCCAATTACTTGGAACAGGCAATGTAGCCCACTTTTCAACATTGTATTGGGGTGAAAAAAAATTGTCCGGTACTTTTTCTGGTGAATCTACCAATTGAAATTTCCAATCACCATTTAAACTGAGATAAAACTCAGCAGATGATGGGTCATTAATAATGGCATCTGCTCTGGATTGAAAAGGTATAAGCGGCACATGTTGTGGTGTTTGATTAATTTCAAAAATTCGAGGGTTTTCCCAATCTTTCAATTGAGATTGAGCGACAAAATTTATTGATAATAAAAGTAATAATACGTTTATAGAAGTAATTTGGTAAATTTTCATAATTTCGGGTATCTAAATTACTGTTTTGTAAATGTAGTAAATATGTATAATTTACATTTATAAAATCAGGAGTTTTTATTTTTATATAATAGCTATTTATGCTTATGAATTAATTTTGCTTGATAAGCAAAGAGGTGAGATGATTATTCAACCTCGTTGGGAACCTGTTCATTCACAAAAGGCAGGTAAATTTTGTCGATCATTTCCTGATATTCCTTAGCCAGGTTGCTATTAGCTGTGATACCACCACCGCTTCTATAAATCATTTGGCCTTCCTTTTTCTCAATAAACCGGATCATTACAGCACTATTCAGATTTACCCCATCAAATACCCCAAACACCCCGGAATAGTAACCTCTGGAATCTATTTCTGCCTCACGAATTATTTCCATGGTTTTAGCTTTAGGAGCCCCGGAAATGGAGCCCGCAGGTAAAAGCGAATAAATTATATCGCCGATATTAGCTGAAAAGTTGTTTGCTAATTCACCGGTAATTTCTGAACTAACCTGGTACAATCGCTTATCAAAACTATCTACCAAATCCAAATAACGATATCGTGTTACTGCTACTTTTTTTGCAACCTTACTTAAGTCATTCCTTATCAGGTCTACAATTGTAGCGTGTTCCGCAGCTTCTTTAAAATTATTTAATATTTTTTCCTTGGCATTCGATTCATTTGCTTCAATAGTTCCTTTCATAGGATAAGAGGAAATTATTCCATCGCGTATTTTCACAAAAGATTCCGGTGAGAAAACAGTAAATTCATCTTTAAATAGTAATTTGTAAGGAGCGTTACTTTTCAAAAATATATCTTTTAAAGACAAATTAGTCTTAATCGGAGTAGGGAAAGTCAGGTTTGCCAAATAAGAATTCCCTTTTTTCTGTTGATCAACAACTTTTGAGAAAGCTTGCGCATAAGTATCTAATGCAATCGGAAATTTTTCGAAAAAGATTTTCTCATTAGCCATTTGAGGGATTATTTTTAAAGAAGGTTTGTTGGGAAATGAAAATAAAATAGAATCATCAAGTTCATTTATGGGAATAATGAACGGTTTTTTTAAATCATAATCAAGTATAAACAAAAATGGTATTTGCTGCCTTCCTAACTTATTCATTAATTCTCTCATAGGCTAATGTTATCCTCTTTGGATTAGATAATAAAGATAGGCGGCATAAATTAAAACAAAAATAACACCATGCCAGCGCTCAATACTTCTTGCGGTCGAGCAAAGTAGAGCAAGGAGGTAGGAGCGGAAGAC
>CAZQEZ010000076.1:0-21576 GCA_964592475.1 uncultured Roseivirgaceae bacterium | reverse complement strand
GATGGAATTAGTTACCGTAGACCTGGAGAAGATGGCTCCTTCTTCTGCCAAACGATCGATGTTCGGGGTTTCATTCAATCCATGGCCATAGGCGCTGATGGCCTGGTAGGCATGGTCGTCACTCATGATGTAAATGATGTTGGGTTTATGGGCTTCTTCCTTTACCGGTGGTTCACAGGCTAAGAATATAAAACTTATGCTTAAGCCTATTAAGGCATTTTTTATTATGTTATTCATAATCATTGGGTTTTTAATTTCGAACCTGAAAGATAAGGTAAATCCGGTATTGATCCATAAAGAAATTAAGGCAAATCCTGCATTTTCTGCCCTTTAACTTTTTTCCACTATTATAAGGCGAGGGGGTTGTATTAAATTTTATAATGTTCCATAAATTTTTCTTCTCTATACAACCTCACCCCTGGCAGTTAGTGTTTTATTACCAAATTCACTCACTAGTTACCTTCCTCTTGCCAAGAGTCAGTATGCCAATCAGCAGGATTCTATTTGTGAATTAATTAATTAAAATTTTGCCCCCGGATAAAACTGCCTTTTCCCGGATCAGAACAAAATCGATGGCTTGCCTACAATCCAGCGAATGGTCTCCACAGGTGGTAAACCGGGCATCCTTACCAAATTCAGTCTGTAATAAAAATAGTAGGTCTTCAACTGTATATCCGGCTGGATTTTTTTTCAACAAATGTAAAATATGGTGAACATGGTTATGCTTTTTTATAAGAATTAAAGCACAAAGTAATACATAAAAAATCCCGAAATCATTGAATCCGGGATTTTTCTCATCCAATTTATTTTAAGCTAAAAAAGACTACAAGTAATTAATTAATTTCCTATTTTTGGGTTAATGTTCACCTCAGCCTGAGGTATGGGCCAGCGATATTTTCGGAGCTTCAGGTCGGATGCAGCCAATAAAAAACGGTTCATTTCGATGAATCCTATGCCAAGCTTCAGATAAAAGGAACGTGCAGTGTAGATTTCTACTTTTAGCAGCCAGCTACTTGCCTGAGGGGATTTCTCCTCGGCTTCTTTGCCATTAAGACTATGAAAACAAAAACAACAATAATATTTTTACTTATCACATTAAATGTAACTATAAATATTTTTGCCCAGAACAACTTCTTGCCCGGTTATGTGGTAACATTTGACAATGATACAATTGAAGGTTTTGTTGAAAAAAGTAATGCAAGAAGAATGTATAGCCACTGTAACTTTAAGCGAAAGGAAAATATTATTAAATATTCACCTAATCAGATTAAAGCTTACTCTTTTTCAAATGGCAAATCCTATATTTCCCAAATAGTAGATAGCTCATTTGTTGAGGCATTAGTTTTAGGAACCATAAGCTTATATAGGTATGGTAGCTCGTTTATTGTACAAAAAGATGACCAGAAACATACTTTAACTTACAGTAAAAAGGAAGAGATTGTAGATGGCAAACTCATGGTTAAACATGATAACATGTGGAGAAACATATTAAGTTACCTATCTAGTGATTGTAGGCAATAATATTTATATACAGCCAGAAAGGAAAATATTTACTACCAACAATACACAATCATCTGTCTGGACAGGAATAAGTTGGCAAAAACCTTTTAAAAATTTTAAGTCTGAATTGGCATTGCGGTATTTTCTATTTTCTAATTTAAGTAACACCTTGGATATTCAAGTTAATAATAATCGATTTTCTTTTGTTTTAATTATTTCACGATGAGAATTACATTTCAATTGATCATTTTACTGTACTGCTTTCCATTTTTACTCAGTTGTACTGAAGAAGAAAGGCTCAATATAGATTATCCTAGAATAAAAACGCTAGATATTAGTGTAAATACTATGGAAGAAGTAATATACAAGGCAGAAATAACTTATAGAGGAGAGACAGAAATACAAAGTTACGGTTTTGTATGGGGCCAAGGAAATAACCCTGATCTAATTTCAGGTTCTCAGGTAAGACTTAATGGCAAACCAGAAAACAATACTTTTGCTATCACATTAAACGATTTATTAATAAAAAATACCACCTATACCGTACGGGCATTTGTTGAGACTGACCAATACGTTATTTACGGTCAAACAATCGAATTTACAAGTGTATGTTGCAATTGAATTAGTATATTAATACCCTCAACAAAATAAAGGCACCCCATTGGAGCACCTCTATTTTTATTTTCCTGAAGTAAATATATCACGTAATTGATCCAGCACCTGGTTGCCACCAGACAAGCTGATGGTATTGATTTTGTCCGCGATTTTTTCCACGTACTCCATCTCTTTCAGCTTCCAAAGCATTGGGTTTTCATCCATCAATTTTGCGCTGTTGAGCATGCTCCTCACCGAAGCAGTTTCTTCCCTTCTGGTGATTACGCTTGCCTGAGCTTTTTTCTCAGCCACCAGCACCTGACTCATGATTTCTTTTACATCTCCCGGCAGTATAATATCCCTTACACCGCAGTCGAGTAGATTTACACCCAGCCTGTCTGCTTTTTCACTCAAAGTTTTCAATACATACTCGGCAATGGATTCACGCTTTTCCAGCAATTCATCTAAAGTGTACATTCCTACAAATTCTCGCAATGCAAGTTGCATCAAAACATACAATTGTTGTACATAGTTGCTATTTTCAGCCAAAGCTTTCACGATATCAACAATTTTATACAAAGCAAAAAAGTTGATTCTAACAGCAGCTTTGTCTTTAGTCAACATTTCCTGTCCTGAAACTTCCATTTGTTGTTGTCTCAAGTCAGCTTTGTACAAATGTACATTCAGGTTGTTATTCCAAACATAGTAGGTTCCGGGATCCAATGTATTATTGAAATTACCATCTACATATAACAGGCCCTTTTCAAAACTACTAATCACATAAATTCTGATAAATTCAATAACTTCAGGCCTACTCAAAAGGCTACGATCAAGTGTTTTGGGTACCATCAGCTCATTCAAGTCATAAGTATTAAATTTGTAATCAACTACTCCTTTCCAATACACATGCCTACCAGGTTTCAGCACCTTCACAAATACGCCATCTGCATATTGTAACGCTATTTGGTTATCCTTCACATCCAGTACGATTAGCAAATCAGCCAGCGCCTCATCCTTCAACAAAAGATTTAGCTCGACCGGAGGTATAAAGGTGGAAGCCATATTGTACAATCGCACAGTGGCAAACATCGAAACCCAGTGCTTTCCGGCAGTGATAACTTTTTTATATTCATTGCTCTGAAAAACCAGGCCTACCCAACCCGAATTAATTCTCACTCTTTTCATCATAAGATAATTTTTAATAAAACAATCAATTTTATAATTATTGGGCCAATAATTCAATTTAAAGAAAAAGTAAAAGGTAAACCAGCCACCGCTTACGGCGGAAATTCGGTTAAGCAAATTCCTCTCGCTTGGATTGATTGCAAATTATTTTCGCTGTTTGCGACCGTAGCCGAAAAGAGCAAAAACAGGGTACAACAATGCAAACAAGGTACACCTGCGAAATCCCCGAACTTTCGAAGCCGCTAAGCCGCTTTTTACACTAGTAAAATGAAAGCCAGGCTTCACATTAAACCAGCGGGCGGGATTACCCTTACTTTTCTGGTGGCCTTTTTTAGAAGTTGGCCGTCTTCATGATCAATTGGAACCTGAATCCAACGCGTATACCATTCCGCCACATCCTCTAGTGAGGATGACAGGATTCGAACCTGCAATGAAAAGCTTGCCGCTCTAACCAACTGAGCTATTCGCTTATGACGAAGAGGGATTCGAACCCCCGACCTGCAAGGTGGTGGAGAAACAACCTAAAGTCAGTCAGCATACCGTAACCCAAAGAGCCGGCACTACCGGGCCTTACTGAAACCCTGGTCAGGTACTGTAAATCAAGTCTTTCCCTCGATTTTGCCCGGCTATGGCCAAACAAAATATTTTTAAATATCTTCAATTTCACTTGGTCAAATTACTACAACATTTGTCTCGGACTTACTCTATTGAACCGGCCTAAAAAAATCCAGTAATCACAGAACCAAGATACATTCGTTCGTAACTTGTTATTTATACATTATTTTACTTAAAAGTAATCTCCATTATACTTACTTAATTAAATGGAAAAAAGCATAAAAAAACCGGACTCAAAATTTGGGCCCGGTTGATATATTCAAATATGGTAAACCTATTCCTTTGGGCCATGCACACAATCCTGATCACCAAATATTCTTTTGGCAAGCATGTTTAAATGATATGTTGGATGTATCGCAATGACCATTATTTTAAAAACGTTTGCAAATATAAACAATTTAATGCATATAACAAATATTATTGACTTTACCTATGCATTTTTAACAATTTGGTAATACAGACGATCAATTTATATACAATATGGAGGAGATAAAAAATTTCCGGTTTTATTCAGGCTTTGCTTTAAATCGATTCATGCAAAGAATATTTTCAGGAATATACATTATTAACAAAATAAAGTTGGGCTGGTAAAATAAAGGAATATTGAAATTAGTTAGTTTTACAACATTATAAAATGATAGAAAATGAGGGCACTGGTTAAATCTAAGGCAGAAAAAGGGATATGGATGCAAGAAGTTCCTACACCAGAAATGGGTGTGAACGATGTAATGATCAAGATCAAGAAAACAGCGATATGCGGTACCGATTTGCATATTTATAAATGGGACGACTGGGCCAGCAGCACCATAAAAGTACCAACAGTAATAGGGCATGAATATGTAGGAGAAATTGCTGCCTTGGGTGAGGAAGTTGCCGGCCTGTCTATAGGCGAAAGAGTGACAGGTGAAGGTCACATTGCCTGTGGAATGTGCAGAAATTGCCGCAGAGGACGCAAGCACATTTGTGAAAACACAGTAGGTGTGGGAGTAAATAGGGATGGCGCTTTTGCTGAATACCTGGTAATACCGGCAACCAACGTAGTGAAGGTAAACAGCAAAATTGCTGATGACATTGTTGCCATCATGGATCCGCTGGGTAACGCTACTCATACCGCACTTTCTTTCAAAGTATTGGGAGAGGACGTGCTTATTACCGGTGCCGGACCTATTGGCAATATGATTGTAGCCATTTGTAAATTTGCCGGGGCACGCAACGTGGTAATTTCTGACCCTAACGAATACCGCCGCAACCTGGCTAAAAAAATGGGAGCAACGGTGGTAATGGATCCTTTAAATGAAAAACTTGAAGACATTATGCCCGCAATTGGCATGAGCCGGGGTTTTGATATTGGCCTAGAGTGTGCAGGTGCTTCTGCAGCAATAAATGACATGGTAAGCCATATGTACAATGGTGGCAAAATTGCTTTACTTGGTATTCTGCCATTTGATGCCAAAGTAAATTGGAACGACATCATCTTCCGCGGCCTTACCCTGAAAGGCATCTACGGTAGAGAAATGTTTGAGACCTGGTACATGATGATTCAAATGTTGCTTTCCGGATTGGATGTGAGCCAGTTAATCACTCACCGGCTGACTATCGATCAATTTCAGGAAGGATTTGAAATAATGGAATCGGGAAATTGTGGTAAAGTGATCTTAAATTGGGAGTAGCATTCCATTCAGTTTCTTGCTCCTTTATTCTTTGATTTTTCTTAAATCATCAGATAGCTTTTTAGCTTCTGTAATTATTGAGGTAGGGTAATGATTTAATTCCAATATTTTAATAGCATTCGTAGTTTTCAATTGTCCGGATTTTAACTTGTAATCGAATTTAATTTCCTGGTCCTGTATTACTTCGCTGAAATGATACAAATGGAAACTATTTTTTAAATAAGCTGCCAATTCCAGGTCATGCGTGGAAATGAATACAATATTCTTTTCATCGCTCAAATAGCTCAGCACAGCTTTGCCAGCGGCAACACGTTCTATAGTATTGGTTCCTTTAAACATTTCATCCAGCAAAAAAAGATTTTGATTACCACTTCTACTTTCATCAAGCATTTCTTTAATGGTAAGCATTTCTTCAAAATAGTAACTTTTACTGTTCATGATATCATCTGAAATCCTGATGGCCGAAAAGATTTTAAGACGAGGAAGGGATAATTCTGTGGCGAAGCAAGTATTGATCGTTTGCGCTACAAGTGCATTAATACCTATGGTACGGATAAAGGTGGTTTTTCCCGACATGTTGGAGCCAGATAAAAGAATGGATTTTCCCTGATTATCAATGGAATTAGCCACAGAGTTTTGCAAAAGCGGATGATAAAGGTCTTTTGCGGTAATTTGATTGGCTTCATGCACTAAACCAGGTAAAGTATAATAGGGTAAATCTTTTCTTAACGCATCTATTGAAAGGGCAACATCTAATTCACCAATCAACTGGTAAAGCCGATGTATTTCTCTTCTTCTCGAATCAAATTTTTTGAGCACATCATAAAATAAAAGCGGCTCAATTAGAAATAAAGCTTTGACAATATCAACTAGAAACTCAATCATTTGGCCAATATCACTTTGTAATTTTGCTTCTAACTTAAATATTGACAACTGAAAACCAATATTCCGGATTGTTTTTACAGCCCTTTTCATCTCGCTTATATTATCTATAAGGTTTGGCCATTTTATAAATTTACTGGCCACTTCTTTTAAAATAAGCAACTGCAAAATAGCGCCACTATATTGATTAAATCTCAATCGGTTCCAGTAATGTATAATAAAGTTGACCGTTAAAAAAAGCAGCAAAAGCAAAAGAAACTGGGGAAAAACAAACGATAGTAATATCGAAAAAATGCTGCCTGCAGAAAGCAACGGCACTATCCAAAACCATTTGGGCTTGGTTAAATGATCCACTTGAAACAAGGAAGCAATGTAGTAAGCGTCTTGATCTTGTAACCTGGCAAGGGATAATACTACCAATTTCTTCAGCCGTGTATTTTTATTCAATTGTGTAATTAAATTTTCAAATCTTTGGCTTCGTTTATTATCAGATGGGATGGTTCTGAAAGCATTATATAAATACTGTTGCCCAACGTTGGAAGATGTCCGGTCGATATACATAAAAACTTCGTCCAGGTCGAGATCCTGATAGGTTTTATCTGAAATTACCTGTAAGCTTTCTTTGTGATCATGTTTAAGAAAATATTGGCTTATACTGTTAAAATAAAATGGCCCTTTTTTTACTTGGTAATAAGTAGATAATATCGCTTCTTTTTTCTTGCGCTTCGAATTAAACATATTTTTTCAGGAATATTGGAGCAACTTAATAGCCAGATCATTTACCCGGTCAATTTGCAAACTTACTGTTTATTGGCCATGATGCTTTTATATTTTTAAGTTTCTGTTCGAAATTGATTTTGTTATAAAGATTGATTATCAATAAGTATATTCCACAATAAATCATATAGTCCCAAAAGGAAATATCACTACACGTTCAGAATTTTAAGACAAAAATAAAAGAGGCCGTTACTCAAATGATTTGCTTTAATGCGCTGGCTGATTAAATTTGCAAAAACTAACAATCATGCAGAAAATATTGGTAACCGGGGGCACCGGCTATATTGGCTCACACACGGTGGTAGAATTAATTAATGAAGGTTTTGAGGTAGTTATTATCGACGATCTATCCAATTCTGAGCTAGCCGTGCTCGATGGTATTGAAAAAATTACCGGCACCCGCCCGGCTTTTGAAGAATTTGACCTGATAAATGGTGAGAAGGTAAATGATTTTTTCAAAAAACATCAAAACATCGCTGCCATCATTCACTTTGCTGCCAACAAAGCGGTAGGCGAATCAGTAGCAAAGCCGCTGATGTACTATCGAAACAACCTTACTTCATTAATTAATTTGCTGCAAGTAATGCCTACGGCCAATGTATTCAACCTTGTATTTTCTTCCTCTTGCACCGTGTATGGCCAGCCAAAAAATCTTCCGGTAGATGAATCGGCCCCTGTGCAAAAACCTGAATCACCTTATGGCAATACCAAAAAAATAGCGGAAGAAATAATAAAAGACACTATTAAAGCTGTAAACAGTCTTAAAGCCCTATCCTTAAGATATTTTAATCCAATTGGGGCCCATGAATCTGCATTAATTGGTGAGCTGCCCCTAGGTGTGCCTAACAATTTGGTGCCTTTCATTACTCAAACCGCGGCTGGCAAGCGATCTCAACTCAAGGTATTTGGCGATGACTACGATACCCCCGATGGCTCAGCAATTCGCGATTATATTCACGTGGTAGACCTGGCCAAGGCACATGTTATCGCGGTGAAACGGCTTTTACAAAATAAAAACAAAGAGCGATACGAATATTTTAACCTTGGCACCGGCAATGGCCTTTCCGTGTTACAGGTAATCAAATCTTTTGAAAAAGTTACCGGACTAAAATTAAATTACGAAATTGTAGACCGCAGACCAGGTGATATTGAGAAGATTTGGGCCGATACTAAGTTGGCCAACCAGGAACTGGGCTGGCGAGCCGAAAAGAGCCTGGATGATATGATGGCCTCTGCCTGGAAATGGCAGAAAATGCTGGATTAAGCTTGCCGATGATGGATCAAGGCAGAAATCGGAAGATTTTAATTTTATCAATAATAGTTGCCTGCACAAAAAAAGAAATTGAGGATTTATTATTAAGTTTTATAATGCGGTTAATAGTAATGATGGAAATTCTCCTGATTTTTTAACTAATTCATGTTTTTAACAATATTTCTTACTTGTCTTACACCTTTTGTTAGATAAACACCAAATTCTATAGTTCACAGTATCAGTTTATTAGCATTTTATCATCTTCTATTACATTTTAAAGCTTACATTCTTTGGTTTAATTCTCGTTTTTCAAAATTTACTACATTTCTGTTGCTTAAATTTGTTTAATAATCAAGAAACAAAATGAATCCACACAAAAAAGGTTGGCTAAACCACTATTACAAAGATTTTCAACGCAATCTGGAGCAACGCGAAGATTTGATGCAAGAGCTTCGCAACATGTTACTGGCCCCTACTGATGAACAGCTTTTGTATCAAAAAACGCAGCCCACTGGCCTTATGTATGGCCACCCCCTTCAGTTTCCTTTTATCCAAAAAAAGAAAAGCTATAATTGGGATGAAAAAGCAAAAATGAAAGTATTGCTGTTAGAAAGCTTTGTGTTAAGCAGTATTTCTTACCAAAAAAATAGCATGGATGTAGGTGAGTATGCAGACAACTGGACAGATTATGTGCATGATGCCATAGCCAAGCTTAAAGATTTTTATCATGAATATTGTCCGCTACTAATGTTTGCCAGTCCTAAGTATCTTTTTAAAAAGCCTGACATTGTAACCTCCGAATACATCTTCAATCAAAGGGTAAATATTAAAAACAGCAATTACTGGAGTTCATTTTTCCACAATAGCCTATTGTACCTTGATGTACTGTATTTTGGCAAATGGAATAACCTGAGCCAGTATGGAGTAAGCGAAAACTCGCTTTTGCAAGAAAAAATGAATGTGAGGTTTTACATCCTCAAAGTAATGGCCGCAGCTGCCAATGCAAACAAAGTAATTGAAAAGCAGGAAAAACAAATTTTCGAATATTTCCTGCAATCGGCCCACCTGTCTCCTGAAAAAGAAGCCGAAGCAAGAGAATACCTTAATAATGGTTTGCATATTGATGATATTGAATCGCTTAACACCGAATTTTGGATAATGAAAAAATACGTTCTTGAGTTAGCTTTACTCACCCTTTGGTCCGATAAGGAAATTGACGAACAGGAAGAGGATTTCATTAAAAAATTAAGTGTTAAGTTAGGCTTTGACGAGGCTGAGTTGCAATCAAGTATGGTGGCTATTGAAAGTTTTGTATTGGCTCACTGGGAAGATGTTCACTTCTTGCAAAATAAGCACAGTTTCTTTCTGGTTAAAAATCGGTTGATAAGGCATATTGGCTCCCTTATAGAAATTAACAAAGATCGGATAGTGACGGAAGCACGCGAAAGTAGAGAATTAATGTACTTACTCAATCAGTCTCGCAAGCGGGTGCTTACACTTTCAGAAAAGCAAAAAGTAAAAACACAAATGCTGGATATATTAAAAACTATACCCACATTTGTAATTATAGCTCTTCCATTTACATTTATTACCTTACCTTTGATGATAAAATTATTACCCAAAAGTGCATTTCCTACAGCCTGGCACGATTGATATTATGTCTGCTTTCAGTATTACTTCATTCAATTTGTTTAGCAGGCTATTTTTTGCTTTTTTTGCTCTTTATTCACAACAATGACCAAAACTTATTTCTGAGGTCTGCATTATCTGTTAATAGGGTACAACTAACATTGACTTAATCTAAATACATTTTTTTATAAATAAAATCCACCATGAAGTATCAAGATTTACCAGAACTGAACAGCAATATTGAATCATTTTTAAAAAAATTAGTAAAACAGCGTTTAGCAATTTTTTTAGATTATGATGGTACCCTTACTCCTATCGTTAGCCGGCCCGAAGATGCCAAAATTACACCCGAAATGAAAGGTGCCGTACACGAGCTTTCAACTTTAATTCCGGTAGCAATTATTAGCGGCCGTGATCGTGAAGATGTTTCTCAGATGGTAGGATTGAACAATTTAATATATTCTGGCAGCCATGGATTTGACACCAAAGGTCCGGATTTTGAATATCAGCATGAAGCAGGAGTAAAATGTCTACCGGAATTTGATAAAGCAGAAGAAGCGTTAAATCAATCTTTATCCTCTATTGAAAACGCAAAAGTGGAACGTAAGCTTTTTGCCATAGCCATTCATTATCGCAATGTGAAAGAAGATGAAGTAGCAAATGTAGAAGCGATAACTGATGAAATATATAAAAAATACAAGTGCCTGAAGAAAACTGGTGGTAAAAAAATAATTGAGCTAAAGCCGGATATCGATTGGCATAAGGGAAAAGCTTTGCTCTGGTTGCTTGAAAAACTGGACTTAAAAAAACCTGAAATTTTACCTGTTTACATTGGTGACGATGTGACCGATGAAGATGCCTTTAAAGTGCTTCCCGAAGTAGATGGTATCGGCATATTGGTAGGAGATCATGAAATGGAGACTACTGCCAGTTACCGGCTGGATGAAGTGCCTCAAGTAAAGAAGTTTTTACAGCTATTAATTGATTTTTATAAGTCTAAATAGTAATTTTTAATATATCATAAAATATTTTTAGATTTGCCTGAAAATTAAGCAATAACTATGTACGATTGGTTTGTAAACTTGAGCCCTATAGTGCAAGCAGTATTAGCTACCTGCTTTACCTGGTTTGTAACTGCCCTGGGCGCCGCTATTGTTTTTGTATTTAAAAATATCAGCCGTGTAGTATTCGATATGATGTTAGGCTTTGCTGCTGGTGTTATGATAGCAGCTAGTTTCTGGTCTTTGTTGGCACCAGCAATTGAAATGGCAGAACGTGAAGGAAAAGTAGCTTCCTGGGTTCCGGCAGTAGTAGGTTTTGTAGCCGGTGGCATGTTTATATATGGCATTAACCGGGTAATTCCTCATATTCACCTAGGGAAGAAAAAAGATAAATTTGAAGGCGTAAAAACAAAATGGCGAAGGAGTGTTTTGCTGGTATTAGCTATTACTTTACATAATATACCGGAAGGACTTGCCGTGGGAGTTGCTTTTGGTGCCTTAGCCTACGATCTTCCCTCAGCTTCTTTGGGTGGTGCCATTGCTTTGGCAATCGGTATTGGTTTACAAAATTTCCCAGAAGGTATCTCTGTATCGGTTCCACTGCGGCGTGATGGCATGAAAAGATCTCGTGCTTTTTGGTATGGTCAGTTATCGGGGTTTGTGGAGCCTATTGCAGGATTTATTGGGGCTGCTGCAGTTTTATTTATTAAACCTCTTTTGCCTTACGCGTTATCCTTTGCTGCAGGAGCTATGATATTTGTAGTGGTAGAAGAATTGATACCAGAATCGCAATTGGAAAAACATAAAAACCTGGCAACAATAGGTGCCATACTGGGTTTCGCTATAATGATGACACTTGATGTGGCATTAGGATAGTTTTTTTATTTACTGGCATTTTTTATGAAGTTTTTTATTTTTTCAACTGCTTTTAATTTTTATATACCTATTGAATTAGCCCAGCCGCTAGATTCGAAAGCACATGATAGTGAAATCAATGTGAACCTGGATACCTTGGCATATAGCTTTAATGAAGCACAGGCACCAGATTCTATACCCGTTTAAGTTGGTTAGATCCGGAGAAGTATTATTTTACGCTACATTGTAATGCTTGTCACGCGGTAAAATTTAAAATTGTGGGCGCAGCTCTTGCTAGCGTGCATCGAAAATGTCCTGTGAGCTGGCTTTTTCGTTGAATACGAGATGCCGAAAAAGTACTTGATACGGGCGACGAATATGCTACTTACCTGCGTTCACAATACGATACGCTAATGCCCTCTTTCGATTTTCTTTCCGATAATCAAATCTTTGCCATTTTACCTTATATCAAAAAGGAATCGCAGTATCACTCATTACCCACTACGAGTCACGAATCAAAGAAGGGAAAAACTTGTTTGCCCAATACTGCTATCAATGTCATGCCTTGGGTATTCAGAAATTTGGACCGGCATTGGCAAGTGTATACAAAAGGCATGGCCGCATTTGGCTGTTGATTTCATCAAAAACTCACAAGAAGCTGACAACCCCGGTAAACCAAGAGAGAGGCTATGACTATTGCCATGATGGTGAAGGTGGTAAATAAAGTGCCTATCCGCTGCTCAGACTGGTAAAGGGAATCAAATTTCTGATTTAAAAAATCGAAGTCAAAAGGTTCATTGGCTACTACCTTATTCCATTTTGCTTCTATTAAATTGATTGCTTGCTGGGGATTTTCCGTATTGAAACGAACAATTAAATTACTGATACGAGGTGTTAGCCTAATAATCATTGGTCGTATATCATCACGTAGAGACTCGAAATTATAATCTTTCAACACACCGATAACTTTAAGCATTTTAGGTGTTTCTTTATTGAATAACCATAGCTCTTCATTCACAGGACTTCCCATCCCAGCTCATGAGCAGTAGCAAAGGCCTAGAATTTTTGCTTGAGAATGTTACGTATGGCGACGGTAAGAAAATTTTTAAGCATTGTATAAGGATTGTATGATTATACTTATAAAGATGACCAAAAATAAAGATAGGTTGCAACCTAAACTATAATTATTTTACATATTACCTTATAAAAATTATTAGCTGAATATTATGTTTTTATATTTTTAAAGGGCTTCTATGTTCTACTGGCGGCTAGCGTAGCGAATTTTTTGCAATAAAATACTTCCAATATATGACTATTTTGTCAAAAAATGAAAGTTTTTTGAGTGGTTTTCTGCTGTAAGTGGGGAGCAGCATTTGATTTATATGATGAATAAAAGAGAAAAAAAATCTGAACATGAGATAGGTAAATCAATCATTCGTATCAATTTTGCAAAAATAAGAACATTTTAATTATATCCATCGTTACAATTGCGAAAAAAATATTATAATGGAATATTCAGCTTCAGCCGTAGGCGCATTTAAAAAATACTGTAACAGCCTGGTAAAATACAGCCGGCGCAAGACCCGTGAAGTTTACATAGGTGATATACCTTTAGGTGGCGATAATCCTATCAGGGTGCAATCGATGACCACGGTAGACACCATGGACACCATGGGAAGTGTGGAACAAACGATTCGCATGGTAGATGCCGGATGCGAATATGTACGCATAACCGCCCCAAGTGTGAATGAAGCCAAAAACCTGGATAACATAAAAAAAGAACTTCATGCCCGGGGCTATGATGTTCCTTTGATAGCCGACATACATTTCACACCCAATGCTGCCGAATTAGCTGCCCGTATTGTAGAGAAAGTAAGAGTCAATCCCGGTAATTACGCGGACAAGAAAAAATTTGAAGTAATTGAATATACAGACGAGCAATACCAGGCTGAACTAGAAAGGATCAGAGAGAAGTTTACACCATTGGTAAAAATTTGCAAAGAATACGGTACAGCCATGCGCATTGGTACCAACCATGGTTCATTATCTGATCGAATCATGAGCCGTTATGGAGATACTCCTATCGGAATGGTAGAGTCGGCACTAGAATTTTTGCGCATTTGTGAAGACCATAAATATTACGATGTAGTACTTAGCATGAAATCCAGTAATCCACAAGTAATGGTACAGGCTTATCGTTTATTAGTAAATAAAATAGACGAAGAAGGCTTGCAGCCTTACCCACTACACCTGGGTGTAACTGAAGCTGGAGAAGCTGAGGATGGACGTATAAAATCAGCAGTAGGAATTGGTACGCTACTGGAAGATGGCTTGGGCGATACTGTGCGCGTTTCACTCACCGAAGAGCCTGAGGTAGAAGCCCCAGTGGCTAAAATAATGGTTGATAGATATGAAGGCCGTGAACAACATCAACCAATTATGGCACTTGAAGAAATACCTATAGACCCTTTTAATTATGAGAGGAGAAAAACTCATGAGGTTTTTAATATAGGCGAGCAAAATGTACCACGAGTTATTGCTGATTACAGCAATATTGATGGATTGGTGGATAAAGATTTAAAAGCTATCGGTCATTTTTATTTACCGGAACTGGACAAATGGAAAATGAATGACCTGGGTGTTGATTTCATTTATAGTGGCAAAAAACCAGTGCCATTCATGCTTCCCAATGGATTAAAAGAAATCATGGATTGGGATACCTGGCTGGACTATACTGATAAAACAAATAAAATACCATTGTGGGATGTTGATAATTTTAACAACACAACAATACCTAAA
The DNA here is from genome assembly GCA_964592475.1 of uncultured Roseivirgaceae bacterium. Classification (GTDB taxonomy): domain Bacteria; phylum Bacteroidota; class Bacteroidia; order Cytophagales; family Cyclobacteriaceae; genus CAZQEZ01. The sequence goes on along the minus strand of CAZQEZ010000076.1, from coordinate 6,817 downwards.
CATGCGCAAATCAATTTTATTAAAGTCAAAACCACTCAGGTAGATGTCGGATTTATAGAACACATAAAAGCGAGAAAAGATTTGGTATTGTTGCTTGACACTGATAATGCACACGCCATGGCTGATTTACGCCGTGTGTTTTTTGCTTTAATGCAAGCATCTTGCAGCATTCCTGTTATCGTTATGCGAAAGTTTGGATCGGTAACAGAAGATGAATTAATGATATTTGCGTCAACTGATATAGGAGGGCTGCTAATTGATGGATTTGGGGATGGTGTTATGCTCAGTTTTGAAAAAAACCCTATTCAGGAAAAAGAAGCCCGTATAGCTAAAGTCAAACAATACAATAGCGTTTGCTTTGGTATACTTCAGGCAAGCCGTACCAGAATAAGTAAAACAGAATACATCAGTTGCCCCTCTTGTGGCAGAACCTTATTTGATCTGCAAGAAACAACTGCCATGATTAGAAAAAGAACCGACCACCTCAAAGGAGTTAAAATTGGCATCATGGGATGTATCGTTAATGGCCCCGGCGAAATGGCTGATGCTGACTACGGTTATGTTGGCTCGGGAAAAGGTAAAATAACTTTATACAAGGGCAAAGAAGTTGTAAAACGCTCCGTGCCATCAGAAAATGCTGTAGATGAATTGATTGAAATCATCAGAGATGATGGTAGATGGACAGCGCCGGAAAATGTAGAATCTGTAAATTAAAAAATATGAGTAATAAAAATAATTCAGAAAGTGCTATAAAAGAATATTTCAGGCTAGGAGAATTTTTTGGGTATTTTTTTCGAAAAAAAGATCCTAATAGACCTTCAAATTTCAACTTAAGAATGATGCACGGCATCAATAAGATATCAATCATTATGTTTTTGGCTGGAATTATTTTCCTGTTGATTAAAAATATATTCTAATTGAATATTGAAATATTTAGAGAATACTGTTTGAAAAAGCCAGGAAGTGAAGAAACATTACCATTTGATAATGACACGCTGGCTTTTAAAGTTTATAATAAAATTTTTGCTCTTTGTAGTTTGGATAATTTTGTTTCCATCAATTTAAAATGTGACCCTGACAAAGCAGTTCAATTAAGGGAAAAATATGTAGCAACTGTTTTACCGGGTTACCACATGAATAAAAAGCATTGGAACACCATTTTGATCAATAAGCAGCTGAACGACAAAACTTTATTAGAATTAGTTGACCATTCATATGATTTGGTGAAGCAAAGTATTCCTAAATCGAAAAGGTTACCATAGTATTATTTGTCGTATAAATTGTAAATTATCAATAAACAATACGCCTCATTAAAACTTTTAAAAGTAACATATTAACTGATTATCTTACACCATAGAAATTTAATGGATTTAGGTTATACGTATTTGTATAAAAAAGCGTATTAATGTATGTATGCTAAGTTTACTTTCGTGTAAGTAATTGATTCTTAGATAAAAGCAGGTAATATTTTACTATTTAATTACAAATAATGGTTTGCAAGTTCAAAACAAAGTTAAGAATCACGCCTTCAATTAAAAACCATGATCATCATTTATACTTGTAAGGTTGTAAAGCGTATTTTTACTGTTTAATTTTGTTGAAATTAGTTGCTGCTTAATTGCTGATTTTTGATGAATAAAATTTTGGGTATTACATTGGTATTAGTTCTGACAATATTTTCATGTCAAAGAAAAGTGGTATGCCCTGCCTATCAAAGTGCTTTTTACCTCGACAAAGAAAAAACAGAAGATTTTTTTTCATTGTTTGGTGAAGATTCAATTCCAAAAAGTGATGTAACGGTGAATAAAAACAAATACGGTATCATTGTAAAAGTGAAGTACAAAAAAAAGAAGGAGTCTATGAACACAGTTAAAATGAAAACTATATTTCCTCCTCCCAAAGACTCACTATTACTGGCCGAAAATAATGTTGCTGAAATGGATTCAGCTTCCATAGATACGCTATTTGACCAATCTTACAAAAACAAATTTAAATATAACCGTGATCAAAAGCTTTACATGTTAGCCATGGATCCTTATTTTGAGTATAAAGATCCTGGTGATATAACCGCAACGGACGAACCCGCTGCCGCTGAGGAGCCTGTAGAAGAAAAGAAAAAGAAAAGAAGCTGGTGGCCTTTCGGTAAAAAGAATAAAGACCAAGATAACCTCACGGAAGAAACGAAAGAAGAGGAAGTAGTGGAGGTAGAGCAAGAAGAGAAAGAAGAGAAAGAAACTAATCAGCCAAATAACAATAATCAATAAACCTGACCAACCATTATTCGGCTTTGCACAAGATTTCGCGGGAAATGATAATTGAGATTCCCTCTACAAAAACCAGAGGAATTTATCCTCAAGCTCAGAATTAGTTGAAGTATAAAAAAGCCTGCAAACAATGTCTACAAGTTAAATCCACTTTTAAAGTTATTACAATTTGTAACTATTTTTTCCTGGCTGGCATTGTTTTGAATATATAATCCCACAAAGGAGACGATACACCAAATGCTCTCTCCTGATCCTTATAGTGATGAATACTATGGTGCAACCATAATTCTTTAAGGAAATTTTTGGGAGGAGAAAAAGCATGAACTGAATAGTGGATAAACAAGTAAGACGAATATCCCACAAAAAATCCGGGGGTAAATCCATAAGCAAAATTACCCATAATAAGGTAAAACAATGAGAATACAATTACCGCTAAAATGGCGCTTAAAATCGGCGGCATGGCCAGTCGCTCTTTATCATTAGGATAATCATGATGTACCCCATGAATAGTGTATTGCAATTTTTTTCTTGAATCGGTAGAAGGCTCGATATGATACAAATATCGATGCATCAGGTACTCTGTAAGAGTGAATACAAATAAACCTGCAACTGACAATAATGCAACTTCTAACGCATCCACTAAACTGTGATATAAGCCATAGATAATCAATCCAATAGCTGCGCCAGTTAAAATGGTGATAGGAATAGAAATGTGTGTGCGGGTCAACTTTTCTAAAATTGGGTTTTTAAATAAACTACCAGCATTTTTAGATGATGAATTATCCATATCTCTTATTATTAATTTATTTCTTTATTTCAGTACAAACTGTAACTCTAGCTACAAATATACGACTTTATTACAAAAATAATCACCAACTTAATAATTTAATGAGCAAATAATTTACTTTCCGTAAAGGCATTGTAACCGCTAACTTAAACAAATTTTAATTTTATGTGCGTCAAATTGTATTATATCCTCCTTAAACCAAAAGCAATGTGACCAGTTAAATTTTTTAGTAGACTTTTTTTACAAGAAAAACATTTTTTTAATATGGCTAAGACAGTAAGTGATTTTTTACTCAAACGGATTTCTGACTGGGGAATCAATCGAATATTTGGCTATCCAGGCGATGGTATCAACGGAATTTTAGGGGCTTTGGATAGGAATAAAGATATAATGGACTTTATTCAAGTGCGACATGAAGAGATGTCTGCATTTATGGCCTGCGCACATGCTAAGTTTTCTGGCGAAGTGGGTATTTGTTTAGCAACCTCGGGGCCAGGCGCCGTACATTTACTTAATGGATTGTACGATGCAAAAATGGATCATCAGCCGGTAGTGGCCATTGTTGGCCAACAGAAAAGGGCTGCATTGGGTGGTTCATACCAACAAGAAATTGACCTTGTTTCCCTCTTTAAAGATGTTGCACATGAATACGTGCACATGGCTACGGAACCTTCTCAAATTAGGCACCTTATAGATCGTGCCATTCGCATTGCAAAAGCCCAAAGAACAGTTACATGCGTGATAATACCAAATGATATAGCTGAAATGGATGAAGTAACCAAGCCAGCTCGGGAACATGGTACTATACATTCCGGCATGGGTTTTTCTTCACCTCGGGTAATTCCCAAAAATGACGACCTTCAAAAAGCAGCTGATATATTAAACAAAGGTAAAAAAGTAGCCATGCTGGTAGGTGCCGGTGCTCTGGGTGCTACTGATGAAGTAATACAAGTGGCCGAGAAACTGGGAGCAGGTGTGGCAAAAGCATTGCTGGGTAAATCAGTAGTGGACGATGATTTGCCTTTTGTAACAGGGGCAATCGGTTTATTGGGTACAAAGCCATCTTACAAGCTTATGAAAAATTGCGATACTTTATTAATGGTAGGTACCAGTTTTCCTTATTCAGAATGGTTGCCAAAAGAAGGCGATGCCAGAGCCATTCAAATTGATATTGATGGAAAAATGCTGGGCATAAGGTATCCAACCGAGCTTAACCTGGTAGGTGATAGTAAAGAAACCCTGGAGGCTTTGCTACCAATGCTGCAAAGAAAAGATGACCGCGACTGGGCTGAAAGCATAGAAGATGACATTAAAGAATGGTGGAAAGTATTAGAAGCTCGTGCTATGAATAGTGCAGATCCCATTAATCCTCAAAGAGTGTTTTGGGAGCTTTCACCTCTTCTTCCAGAGAATGTGATTTTGAGTGCCGATTCCGGATCTGCCGCCAACTGGTTTGCCCGTGATTTGAAAGTAAAAAGAAGTATGATGTCTTCGTTGTCGGGTAATTTAGCAACTATGGGACCGGGTGTTCCATATGCTATTGCAGCTAAATTTGCTTATCCGGAACGCCCAGTAATTGCAATGGTAGGTGATGGTGCCATGCAAATGAATGGAATAAACGAAATAATAACTATAGAAAAATATTGGCGCGAGTGGTCTGACCCACGCTTAATTATTTTGGTGTTGAATAATAATGACCTCAACCAGGTAACCTGGGAACAAAGAGTACTTTCAGGAGATCCTAAATTTGAAGGATCTCAAAATCTTCCAAAATTTAACTATGCCGAGTATGCCAAAAATTTGGGGTTGAATGGTATTCGGATGGAGAAACCGGAGGATATCAAGCCCGCCTGGGAAGAAGCTTTGCGTACAGACAAACCCATAATTATAGATGCACTAGTTGATCCTGATGTGCCACCATTGCCACCACATATTAAATTTGATCAGGCAAAGGCTTATTTAAAAGCATTGTTTAAAGGAGATCCTGATGAAAAAGGTATCATTAAACAGTCTTTTAAAGACACATTGGAAAGCTTTTTACCACATTAACTTGTAGCACCTGAATAATGCAATGTCCAATATCTACTATTAAGGTGAAAGTATATACTGTGCCAACCGATTCTGAAGAATCGGATGGCACATTTACCTGGCATAGCAAAGATGGAAGCAATAGGTAAAAGAAAATGGGCAATAGCTGAGGGATATATTCCTACTTATGGAACAGGTAAAGAGCTTGAATTTACCAGCCATGGCACAGCTTGTATTTTAAATACAAACAACGAACCGGCAGAAATAAAAATATATATCTACTTTGCCGATACGAATTTCAAGGCATTATCGACTTTTTTATAATGGAATATGGCGTTTGGCCGGTTATCACGTATTAATAGAATCTTTGGGTGTGATTTTATAGTTAGTCAGTTTTTTGGTCATCACCCGCCAAAGATCCAAAGCAAAGCGCGTCCGGAGCTAGAGAAAATGATTGCCCAATTACGGAAGGGAGATACGATGGTGGTTTGGAAACAGGATCGATTGGGCCTGTCCCTTAAAGATATAATAGAACTTGTATCATTTTTCCGGGATAAAGGCGTGGAATTTATTAGTGTGAAAGATGGTATTGATACCAGTACGGCTACTAAACATCGGCCTCCTCTGAAGCCTTCACAACGATCATCTGAAATTTATCTTTTTGCCAATCACCTCTTTCTTGACCATTGGGCCATGAGCCAGAATTGTTCGAAAATACTCCAAAATTATAAAACTCAAATTCTAAATTGGGTAATCTCAAAATATTTTCATACTCCAATGATCCATCTTCAGAAAATAATGTGTTAAAATCATCAAAAATTCTATCGTAGGAATTAGGATACTCAATAAATGGGCCACTTTTGGGCCCGTAATAGTATCCATTTTCTTTTCTTCTATAATAATCATAATCATCAGATAAAAAATAGATCCAATAACTTTCACTTTGCTGTAAAGATGATAACCGGGTTACTATTTCGTTTATATATTGATTTTGTTTTAAAGGTTGATAACAAGTTTCAAATAAAAAGGATAGGTATTTGGACGCGTAAGAGATAAATTAACTGTTGAATCAGGATATAAGATGCAATTAACCACCAACTTATTTAAAGATGATTCATACGGATAATCAATTGTATAACTGCAAGAAATGAAGAAATAGCCGCTTGACATTATTATGTAAGCGGCTATTTTATTAACTTGCTTTTTCAATTTTATTTACAATTACTAAGGATTCATTATATCGCATGTAACATTTCCTCTACATCTGAAAGTGACCACATCATAATGTAAAGTCATGTTATAATTAGGATAAGTTGGCCAATAAATATAATTAGATCTATAAATATAATATGTAATTTCTTGAGCATCACCCTCATTATAGTTAAAACAGGAAATATTTCTGCTATATCCAGAACCTATTGACACATAAAACGAGACATCATATCCCCATATTGCAGTTGAAGTTGACCTTTTTTTCCCCCAGCCAAAGAAACCTTTTCTATAGTTTGTTGCCCTAAAAAAGGCGGAAACTTTACCAATCCATGCTCCAGATCCAGTTTGACCAGTATATCTGAATGAGGGATATACTGCTGCTACAGCCTTGCCTTCTAATTTATTTTTATCAACATCCTCATTTGCTCATAGGTTTTATTGGCATTAGTTATTTTTCTATCTCTATAGTATTTAAGACGTTCATCTTGAAAGTCTTTACCATAATTACTTCTATTTATATATTCAT
>CAZQEZ010000075.1:0-22137 GCA_964592475.1 uncultured Roseivirgaceae bacterium | reverse complement strand
ATTACTATCAAACTCCTCCTAGGCTCACTCTTCTCAATCGGCACCTTTACCGGCTCCAGAACTTCAAATACCGGCATCTTTTCCTGTACCGCTATTTTTGCCTGTTCTAGTTGCTCTGCTAAGCTATTATAAACATTAAAAGTTAATTGATATTCATTATTCAATCTTTCTTCTTTTGAACGTGATCTAGCGGTGCTTAATACTATATTTCTATCTCTAAACGAAGCCAATCTAGCTTGAGCTTTTTCAAATCTTTCTTTTGCTTCCCCATATCTTTCCTGAATAAACTGTAGATCTACTGTAGCTTTATTTACCCGGTAATTAGTCACATAAGTAGTCAGGTAATTCTTAGTTATAGTTGCTATACTAGCCGCAGCCTCCGCATCCGGCATTGTAGCTAGCACGGCTATGGTTCCAATCTCATCATCAAGTTCAACTTCAATTCGTCCTGATAAGTCCTCTGCGATGGCTTTCTGCTTCTCCGTCAACTTAATCTTCCCGTCTTCATTTTTTACCATTACCTGTTCCTCTTCCTTGCTCAGCGCCTTCTTAATCTTCCCCGGTAATCCAATCGAATATTCCAGCACCAGCCCAAAAAAGGACGGCGACTTTACTTCATCAAAATACTGGTAGACTGTAACCGTAGTATCTTCATTGGCAAAATATATCGGCTGTTCCATCACGTGTAGCAAAAACGGTGTACTTTTCAATATTTGTGGATATAGCTGCGGACTCATTACCCCCATTTCGGCACTACCCAGTCCAGCCAAACCAGCCAGGCCACCAAACTGCTTGAGCAATCCTCCGGCCATACCGGCACTGATACCTTCGTCCTGCACTTCGGGTAAAAGAATGGTCTCAGACTCATACTCTACCGGACTCAAAAAAGCCACCAATACACCAAATACAAAAAACACAGCTACCGTTTTGTAAATGGTCTTCCGGTTTTTCCAGATGGTTCTGGCCACTTCTACCAGGTCTATCTCATCTTCCTCAATCTTTCTATTTCGATTTTCTTCCATTTCTGTTATTTTCCGTCATCTAGACTCGTAATAAGCTGACTCAATATTAAGGCAAAAGAAGCTGCGCCAGTGGAAATTCCTATCCAGGCAGTGGGTGAAAGAGGGGTTCTTTCCGGTTTACGCGGAACCACTATTTCTGCACCAGGGTCTACTTTAGGATAAAATTTTAAAAATAAAAAATTCCTCGTCCTGTCTACTGAGCCATTAGCATAAATGACATAGGCCTTGTTCTTTTTGGCCTGGTCGTTGAAACCACCGGCGCTTGAAACGTAATGCATAAAGCCAAAATTATCATCATACCTGGTTGTAATCGGATAGAGAAATTCTCCCCGCATCCTTACCGTTTGCAGTTCTCTTGGTATATTCAACACGTCACCTTCTTGTAAAATCAGATCATGTTTAGAATCGGGATTAGCTAATATTTTTTTGAGGTTAATACCAATTGATTCTTGTTGACTGTTAGCTCCGGCATCTATGGCATCTCGCTCCCCAAGCTCTTCTAATCTTTGCTTGCGAAGCTCAGCAGCAGAATTGTTAGAAAATGTTTCTTCCGGTGATTGGCCGTTCGCCCCTGTCAAGGTTTCATTTTCCATACGAGCCAGTCTGGCTTCTTCCGCCTCTGTCAAATCCATGCCTGCTCTCCGCTTTGCCATGATCTGGTTACGAACTTTTAATTCCTGATTTTTTTGCTGGCGAAATTCTTCTTCCGTTTTTCGTTTAAAATATTCCGTGCGACGTATTAAAGTTGCTCCGCTGGGATAAGCTTCTGGAGTTAAACCACCGGTGCGCGCCAGCAGGTCTGATATTCGTTCGTTTTTTTTCTCTATTCCGTAAAGCCCAGGGTACTTTACTTCTCCTTCTACCTTTACGGTTTGCTGCATTTCATAACCTGGCGAGCGCCGTACAAATACCATATCAAAAGGCTTTAAAGTAAACCTCAGGTCAGCCTCTTCCATGGAAAGATTATTGCTAATATCAAACGTGAATATTTCTGCAATTTTAGATTCAAACTGATCAGTGGTTTCTGGTTTATAGCGCCTCACAACCTCCACATGAGAATTTGATGCAGATTCTAACATACCCCCTGCTTCTAATATTAAATCTTCGATTGTCATTGAATACATAAACGGAAAAATACCTGTGGTTTGAACTTCTCCATCTATTTGTACATAATATTCTTCATTTAAATCATGGAGCGATGATATTTTTACCAGGTCTTCCCGTCGCAGCGGAATATCTTTAGCTTCATTTTTTAATAATTCGAGTAAATTGAATGGGATTATTTCGGTGGTAAAATCTTCTTTGGTACGATAAATAGTTGCTCTTTCCATAAAAGCATCACCACGTAGTCCTTCAGCTTTTTCAATGAGCTTTTTTACGGTAAGCCCATCATCTAATTGAAACTCTCCTTCTCTAAATACTGCTCCGCTGATCTGAACCCTATTTTCAAATCTATTTAATATTGCTTCTACATTTACAACATCGCCTGCCTTTAAATTAAAATCTTCAAAATTGGGTTTTTGAACGTCATAAATCCTGCGGGCCCTGCTGGTATTTCGTCGCACTTTAAGCGCATGAGTATAAGCTTTATCAGTAAATCCTCCGGCATATCTAACAAGATCTTGCAAGCTTTCTTCGTTCAGCATTTCGTATATGTTTTCATCTCGCTTTACTTCGCCATTGATTGAAACGCGGTTGAGAAACGGCCCCACCCTGATTATGTCCTGATCTTCCAAACGCAGGTTACTTACCTGCTCTCCATCTACCAAAAATCGATAAATATCTATATTAGCTACTACTTCATCATTTCTTATCAATTGAATATCCCGAAATGAACCATTCACAGATGGACCGCCAGCCAAATAAAGTGCATTGAATGCAGATGCTAATGAACTGATCGTGTAGGTACCTGGACGCCTCACTTCTCCCACAATATTTACTTTTATGCTGCGCACGTTGCCTAGGTTTACCTGGGCAAAGGTATTGGGCCTGCTGCCCCGCATACCTGAAAAGATATTTGATAATTTGTTTTTTATGCGCAGCTCTGCTTCGGCTACTGTAAGACCGTTGATGTACACAGGTCCTACATTTTGTAATATAACATAACCTTCCGGGGTTACTTCTACCATAAAATTAGCCTCAGCTGCCCCCCATACATCTACAAAAACCTCATCCCCGGGGCCTACACGATAGTCTTTTGGCGTGGCTATGTTCATGCTTGGCTCAAAAGTAAGCTCAGGATTATTGAAAAGCTTATACCCAAATATGGCTTCTTCTTCAGTTGTTAAAATATAATCTGTAACATCTCTATCCAGGTAATCTCCTAATTCTTGATCTTCATCTATTGGTTCTTGCCTTTTCCTGCTGGGATTTTGGCTCATACTACTGCTGCTTCCCCTGGCTGAAGAAGAACCCACATTATTGAGACGTTGTTTGAGTAAATTTACTTGATAGTCGCTCATGCCTCGTTGCCTCAATACTAGTTCCACTTGTTCTATGCTAACTCCTCTTTGTTCCATAGCCTCAGATAACCTGCTTATCTGCGCATCACTCAAGTTTTGTACATCTATCTGAGTCACATCCATGGAGTTAAACTGATCCATCAGGTCGGCATCTGATCCGCTGCCAGCATTACCATAGCTATTGTTTTGCTGGTATTGTGCTTGCGCGGTAATTATTGCTACCAACATCATCACTAAAAAAACCGATCCTTTTATAAAGCTATCGATGGTAGCCCTTCGTTTATTCATAACACACGTTTTTATCATAATCATACACAGCTTCGCCACGTCAGTCCCAAGTATTTTTTTTGACTGATAATTTTTTGAAATAAAATTTTGATTAACATTAGAATAAGCTGGTGCTAATGCCAATCATCTATTAGTAATTATTATCTGTAGACTTCCTTATTTTGCAGGAAATCCCGATAAGTTATCTCTATTCCTTTTTCTAAATTGATATTGGGTACAAAGCCCATTTTTTTTATTGTACTCACATCCATCAATTTGCGAGGAGTACCATCGGGCTTCGAAGTATCAAACTTTAATTCTCCTGCAAAACCCACAATATTTTTTATTAAATAAGCCAAATCCTTAATAGAAATATCTACTCCGGTTCCAACGTTTACAAATCCTGATTCATTGTGATTAAGCATCAAAAAATAACATGCTTCTGCCAAATCATCCACGTGCATAAATTCACGCAATGGACTACCTGTACCCCATATCTCTACAAATTCTGCATTATTTTCTTTTGCTTCATGAAATTTTCGTATTAAAGCTGGCAAAACATGGGAATTTTTTAAGTCATAATTATCATTGGGGCCATATAAATTGGTAGGCATGGCACTTATAAAATTACTGTCATATTGATGTCGATAAGCGTCACACATTTTAATGCCTGCTATTTTTGCTATAGCATAGGGTTCATTGGTGGGCTCCAGCAAGCCTGTAAGTAAATACTCCTCTTTTAAAGGCTGCGGAGCAAGTTTGGGATAGATGCATGAGGAACCTAAAAACAATAGTTTCTTAACCCCATGCAAATGGCTATTGTGAATAATATTATTTTGGATCATCAGGTTGTCGTAAAGAAATTCGGCCCGAAAGGTGTTATTAGCCACGATTCCACCTACTTTGGCCGCTGCCAGAAAAACGTAATCAGGTTTCTGACTGGCGAAAAATTCGGCTACTGCCTGCTGATCGCGCAAGTCGAGTTCTTTGGAGGTGCGCGTTACAAAGTTATTAAAACCCTCCCGCTCCAGCTTTCTCATGATTGCTGAACCTACCATGCCCCGGTGTCCTGCGATGTATATTTTGTCGTGTTTATCCATAATTGGTTGCTGTTGGCCGTATGCCGATTGCTTTTAATACCTCTTAATAATCTAAACGCTTCCTAATGGTTAATATGAAAGCTGACAGCTTAGCAAATAACTTATTTAATAATTCATATAAAGAAACAATCCGTTCATTATCTTCTTTGAAATATTTTCCTCGGATTATAATTTTTCCGGCAGCCACAACTTCAATACAAGATCGAATTGCAGTATTTAAATATTTAACTTTTTCTCTATCCTGAAGTAAAAACAGAACATTCAGCAATATTTAAACTTACAGAGGTAGCCGCTCTTTGCATTTGAGATATAAGGTTATACCTTTCTTGCTCAGGAAGTAAGTTAGTTATACTATAAACGAGATCGTTTACCTCAAGAGAAATCTGCCACACCTCTAATTTTTCAAATGAAAACAATTGATTTCCCATCATTATTATTTATTATACTTCTAATTATTAATATAAAATTCCAGCTCCCAGCTATCGGCCTTCGGCAGTCGTCCTACCTACTCATAATAATTAAATACTTTATGACCCCCCGATAGCAAATACTTGTCTCGTTTGAATAATTCTAAATCTGACTTCATCATATCTTTTACCAAGGCAGGAAGATCATATTTCAATTCCCAGCCCAATTTTTGTTTTGCTTTAGTAGGATCACCGATTAACAGATCTACCTCCGTGGGCCTATAATACTGTGGATCTACTTTAACGATTTCGGTTCCTTCTTCCAGCTGGTAGTCGGGGTTGCTGCAGCCTGCTACTTTACCTACCTCATTTACACCATCGCCGGAAAACGCTACCGATATACCAAGCTCTGCAAAGGCCATAGACACAAAATCACGTACAGTGGTTGTAATACCGGTTGCAATCACATAATCTTCGGGGGCATCTTGCTGCAATATTAGCCACATTGCCTGCACGTAATCTTTGGCATGTCCCCAATCTCTTTTGGCATCCATATTACCCAGATAAAGGCTGTCCTGCATGCCTAAAGCGATACGAGCTGCAGCTCTGGTTATTTTTCTGGTTACAAATGTCTCTCCTCTTATTGGTGATTCGTGGTTGAAAAGAATCCCATTGACGGCAAACATGTTATAAGCTTCACGATAATTTACAGTAATCCAGTAACCATACATTTTGGCTACTGCATAAGGAGATCGTGGGTAAAACGGCGTATTTTCGCTTTGTGGAACCTCTTGAACCATTCCATATAGTTCGGAAGTTGATGCTTGGTAAATCTTGGTTTTTTCCGTAAGGTTTAATAAACGAACCGCCTCTAAAATTCGAAGTGTACCCAAACCATCTACATTGGCAGTGTATTCCGGAGAATCAAAACTAACCTTTACATGCGACATGGCACCCAGGTTGTATATTTCGTCTGGTTGCACCTCTTTAATTATTCGAATAATATTACTGCTATCCGTTAAATCGCCGTAATGTAAGATAAATTTCAAGTTTTGCTCATGAGGATCCTGGTACAAGTGGTCTATTCTATCAGTATTGAATAAGGAAGTACGTCGTTTAATGCCATGCACTTCGTATCCTTTTTTAAGTAATAATTCTGACAAATAGGCCCCGTCTTGGCCCGTGACCCCGGTTATTAAAGCTTTTTTCATTATTAGTTAAGTTTAAAGTTGCTAAATTACTACAAAAGAATAACGCAATTTAGCATGTAAGTGAAATTTTGACATATATGTAATAAAAACTAAAATTTAATTAATATAGCATTGAATATCAATCAATTATAATTTTAAAAGTATATTTCATGTATACTAATTTAGAAATTTGATTATTGAGGTGATGTAAGAAAAATACAATCTTATTAGATTTAAAATAAAAAAATTACTTAAGCAGGCACGAAAGTACTAATTTTGGAAAAAATATTCAATACTCATTTTGATTGCAAACGAAATTAAAATACTGTTACTCAAAGAGATAAAGTTGGAATGGCGCCAAAAATTTGCTTTAAATGGCATTGTACTTTATTTGGCTAGCACCATATTTACGGTTTATTTAAGTGTAAATGTAAAAATAGGTGTGCTTGCCCCACAAACCTGGAATGCCTTATTTTGGATTATTATATTATTTACGGCAGTAAATGCTATGGCAAAAAGTTTTATTTTGGAGAACAGCGGCCGAATGTTGTATTATTATAGCATTTGCCGCCCACAGAGTTTTATTCTGGCCAAAATAACCTACAATAGTGGCCTTATGATTGTATTGAGTAGTCTGGGTTATTTGATTTTTGCAATAATCTTAAACAATCCGGTTAAAGATATAATTTTGTTTTTTATAAATGTAACACTTGCCTCTGTAGCATTTGCAACTACTTTAACGATGATTTCTGCTATTGCTGCCAAAGCTAATAATAGTCATACTTTAATGACTATTTTGAGTTTACCAGTAATTATTCCAATATTATTAATGGTAATTCGTATATCTGGCAATGCTATAGCCGGAATGGCAAGAAGTGCGAGTAGTGGTGATTTACTTACGCTGGCCGCTTTAATAGTTATGGTAGGTTCAGCCGCTTATATTTTGTTTCCTTATTTATGGAGAAGTTGATATGAATTTAAAAAGAAACTGGTGGAAAATACTGGCAATTGTACTGCTATTCTACACGGTAATTGGAGGATTTTTATTGCAAGTACCACGATTGCCAATTCTTAATGAGAGTATACGAAATCTCTATTTTCATGTACCCATGTGGTTTGGAATGATCATCATGCTAGGCACTTCCGTCTTTTTTTCAATCAGGTACTTAAGCACAAATGATTTAAGGTTTGATAGGCAGGCAGTAGAATTTGCCAATACCGGGATTGTATTTGGTGTTTTAGGTATTTTAACCGGCATGATTTGGGCCTCCTTTACCTGGGGTGCACCCTGGAGCAATGACCCTAAGCAAAATGCAGCTGCTATAGGGCTTCTTATTTATTTCGCTTTTTTAGTATTGCGTAATTCGCTTGATGATGAACAACTAAGAGCACGAATCAGCAGTATTTACAATATTTTTGCCTTTCCGGTTTTGGTCACATTACTTTTTATTTTGCCGCGCATGACAGATTCACTGCATCCGGGAGCTGGAGGTAATCCCGGATTCAATGCCTACGATTTAGACAATAATATGAGAATGGTTTTTTATCCGGCAGTTATCGGCTGGACTTTGCTCGGCGTTTGGTTTACCAGCCTAAGAATAAGAATTAAAAATTTAGAAGCTACAACAGAAGATATTAATTAAAATGAAAACATTATTGATAATAGTTTTACTATTTTTTTCGTTGAATTTTAGGGTAAATGCCCAACAAAATGATGTTGGAAATGATTTACTGGCAGAAGAAGTAACTATGGCCGATACCATGCGTGCAGAGGGCAAAATTTTTGTAGTGGTAGCTATATTAACTACTATTCTTACGGGTTTAATTATTTACGCAATTATGATCGATCGTAAAGTTTCCAAACTGGAAAAACATATTAAACCTGAAAGGGAAAATCAAATAAACATTTAGTGAATTATATTAATTTTTCGTTTGTTAGCAAATAAAATATTTAAAATTCAATTATAATGAAAAAGGGACATATTATAGGATTGGTAGTAATAGCAATAGCAGTAACTATAGTAATTACAAGTGTAGGCGATGCAAGTTCTTATGTAAATTTTAGTGAAGCCAAGGAAATGGCATCCTTTGGCAATGAAGATAAAATACATGTTGTGGGTCAGTTAAAAAAAGACGTCAACGGTGAAGTTGCCGGCATAGAAATAAGCCCTAATAAACTTAGTTTTACCTTTATAATGGTGGATGAAGACAATGAGGAACAAAAAGTATTTTATAATGAGCCTATCCCGGCAGATTTTGTACGTTCAGAGCAGGTAGTAGTAGTAGGCTCTTATAAAAAAGATATTTTTCTAGCGGATAAAATCTTAATGAAGTGCCCATCCAAATACAAAGAAACTGAACTGAAAACTTCGTAAGGAAAAATAATAATGATACATACTTTTATTGGTAATCTGGGTCATCTCTCAGTAATTGTCTCTTTTATTTCAGCATTATTGGCCGCTATTAGCTATTATTTAATGGCAGGGCAACAAAACATTGATAAGCAAAGGCAATGGCGCACCAATGCGCGTTTTTCATTTTACCTGCACACAGCTGCAGTATTTGGCATTGTGATCTCGCTATTCTATATTATTTATAATCATTATTATGAATATCACTATGCCTGGAGCCACTCATCCAGCACCCTTCCTACTCATTTTATGATCAGTAGCTTTTGGGAAGGACAGGAAGGAA
The DNA here is from genome assembly GCA_964592475.1 of uncultured Roseivirgaceae bacterium. Taxonomy (GTDB): domain Bacteria; phylum Bacteroidota; class Bacteroidia; order Cytophagales; family Cyclobacteriaceae; genus CAZQEZ01. The sequence continues at coordinate 12,995 of CAZQEZ010000075.1, read as the reverse complement.
GTTTTTTGCTCTGGATGTTTTGGCAAGCTATTTTAGGTGTAATCCTTATCCATACCAATAAAACCTGGGAAGCTCCCATGATGGTTATTTTTGCCTTGGTACAGGCATTTTTAGCCAGCATGATTTTGGGAGTAGTGCCTTTTGAAGGTCTGAAAATTGGAAGCTCACCATTTATTTTATTACGCGATGCCATGGAAGCTCCAATATTTCAGCAAAACCCAAATTTTGTTCCTGAAGACGGCACCGGATTAAATCCATTGCTACAAAATTATTGGATGGTAATCCACCCCCCGGTATTGTTTTTGGGGTTTGCAGCCACTTTGGTGCCTTTTGCTTTTATGATGGGTGGCCTATGGCAACGAAAATTTTCTGAGTGGATAAGGCCAGCTTTACCCTGGACAATTTTTGGCGTAGGTATTTTAGGATTGGGCATTATGATGGGAGCTTACTGGGCCTATGAAACTCTCAACTTTGGAGGTTACTGGAATTGGGATCCGGTAGAAAACGCGGTTTACATTCCATGGTTGATCCTGGTAGGATCGCTGCACCTTATGATAAATTACCGCAAAAATAAAACAGGATTGAAGGCCACCTATATATTGGTAACAGCGGCTTTTATCCTAATTCTCTACAGTACATTTCTTACCAGGAGTGGAGTACTTGGCGAATCTTCAGTACACTCATTTACCGACTTGGGTCTTTCCGGCCAACTTTTGATTTACTTATTTGCTTTTATTGTTATTTCCACACTTGTGTTAATAAGTAGGTGGAATGAGGTGGAAGAAAAATCTACTGACTTTAATTTTTACAATAGCGATACCTGGGTTTTTTTAGGAGTGATCGTAATAACCCTTATGGGATTTCAGGTTTTAATACCCACTTCATATCCGGTTATCAATGCCATTCTGGGAGTTTTTGGTATTGATTCAAATCTTGCCTTGCCTTCCGAGCAAGAAGTTTTTTATTCCCAATTTCAGATTTGGTTTGGGATAGGATTGGCGATTCTATCGGGCACTGCACAATATTTTTGGTGGCGCAAACAAGATAAAAAATCAATTAAAAACACGTTTACACTGCCATTAATTGTCACCTTGTTATTATCTACAATAGCTATAGCCATTTCTAAACTTGACAACCTTACTTACATATTATTATTCACTACTGCCATTTATGCTTTTGTGGCTAATGGAAATATATTGTTGGATTTCCTGCGTAGCAAAAGCAATAAACTTTCCGGTGGATCCATTGCTCACTTAGGATTAGCAGTAATGCTGATCGGCATTTTATTTTCTTCAGGTTATTCTAAAATTATTTCTGAAAACAGGAGTGGTTTGTTGTATTCTCGCGAATTTTCGGATGAAATGAACCAAAAAAACGTATTGCTTTGGGTCAATGACCCTATAGAAATGGCGCCCTACGAGCTTCTTTACAAAGGGCCCCGCACTGAAGTGAAAGGAGTACCAGGCTATGTAGACAAAAATATACTAATGCCGGTAATGAAAGGGCATCATGCCATCGTACTTGATACAATTAAAAGAAACAGTAGCCTTTACCATTTGCCTGGTGATACGGTACGAATTTTTGCAGAAAATACTTATTACGAAATTGATTTTAAAAAAGATAATGGTAAAACATTCACGCTTTTTCCTCGAGCTCAGGTAAATCCTAATATGGGATTAATTGCCTCCCCTGACATTAGAATAGGTTTGGGTCAGGATTTATACACCCACGTTTCATCTATTCCTGACCCGGAGCAAGAGCTTGAATGGAGCGAAGTGCAAGAATTTGATTTGGAAATGGATGAACAGTTTTTTGTGGAAGACTTTGTGGCGCAACTTGAAGGTATCGTAAGGGTGCCTGAAGTACAAGGAGTTGAGCTCGGGCCACAAGATGTAGCCATAAAGGCTGTTGTTAAAATTTTCGGTAAATCTCAAGAATATATTGTAGAGCCCATTTATCTAATTAAAGATAAAATGGTAGGTCGTATTCCTGATTATGTAATGGATTTAGGCTTTAAATTCTCTTTTTTACATGTACATCCTGAAGAGAATAACTTCACCTTAGGCGTGGAAACCAGCCAGCGAGATTACGTAATACTTAAAGCCATGGAAAAACCACTTATTAATTTGGTTTGGACCGGAGTAATAGTAATGATGATCGGATTTAGCATGGCCATTTACAGAAGAATTAAAGAGGTAAAATAACATTTTTCTTTGGCTTTTTACTAAAAATGAGTAACTTGGGGATAACCTTTAGTTTGATTTACTAAAACCCTACTAAGCTAAATGAAAAAATTGGAAGATTACCCTAACATTGGGGTAGGTATGGCAGCTCAACTCAATGAAATTGGTATATTCAACTTTCTACAATTAAAACAAATGGGTAGCCGTAAGGTGATAATTCGTATGCGCGAATACAATCAGAAAATGGATCTTCAAACTTTTTTTCGATTAGAAGCATGCATAAGAGAAATCCCATGGTATCAACTTACAAAATTAGAGCGTATAGAACTAAAAAAGTTCTATACCTCGCTGGATAGACATCTTGAAACATGAGCATTTTTTGGGACCAAAGATACCGTAATAACAAATTTGCCTATGGTAAAGAGCCTAATCAATTTTTTGCGGAAATTATAGATAATTATAAGCCTAAAAAATTGCTGTTGCCTGCTGAGGGTGAAGGCCGTAACGCGGTATATGCCGCTACCAAGGGATGGCAGGTAGATGCTTTTGACTTCAGCCCTATTGCTCGTGATAATGCCATTGCCCTGGCACATGAGCACGGAGTATCAATAAATTACTTTTTAGCCGATTTTAATTTTCTGGCACTGCCCGAAAAAACCTACCATTTCATTGCCTTAATTTATACTCATATGCCTAGCCAAATGAGGCTAAACGTACACCGAACTTTAGTTAAAAGTTTAAAACCAGGCGGTATATTAATGGCAGAGCTATTTAGCAAAAAGCAATTGGATAATGAATCTGGCGGACCCAAAAACCCGGATTATTTAATTACTTGCGAAAATTTAGCTCATGATTTTGCTGGTATGAAAATTAAACTAAATGAGGAAAAAAAGTTAAAATTAGACGAAGGCCCGTTCCATCAGGGAGAAGCTGAGGTGGTGCGATTTTTAGCACGAAAATAATTTTTTACTGTATGAGTTCTTCGATAGAAAATATAATATTATCACTCTTACAACAAGAAATTGATAAGAATATAAAAATTGAAAATCAAAAAATGCTTGGCGGTGGTTGTATCAACAATGCCATGCACTTAAAAACCAGCCATGGTGATTTTTTTTTAAAGCACAACCAAAACTGTCCGCCTGATTTATTTTTAAGAGAAGCCGAAAGTCTACAAGAACTGAGCAAACCTAACAGTGGTTTGCAAATACCCAAAGTTTTTGCAGCTACCGAATTAAATGATCAACAACCAGCTATTTTGCTTACTGAGTATCTAGCTCCCGGAGGAGGAAGTAATAAGCAAGATGAAACACTGGGTCAGGGACTGGCTACCATCCATAGATTCACTGCACAAAAATACGGTTTTTATCATGATAATTATTGTGGAGCCACTCAGCAGAATAATCAATGGAATAACAATTGGATCGATTTTTTCGGGAAGCAACGCATAGGCTATCTGGTAAACTTAGTTGCCAAAGAACGACAGCTCATTACTAAGGAACAAGATGTTTATGAAAAATTAATAGATAAATTGCCTGATATTTTAACACATGATGTAAATCCGGCATTGGCACATGGCGACTTGTGGTCAGGTAACTATATAAATACTGCCAATGGCCCTGCAATCATAGACCCTGCCTGTAGTTATTCCGATCGGGAATTTGATTTAGCAATTACCAAAATGTTTGGAGGCTTTTCAAACATATTCTGGTCTGCTTATCATGAGGCTTATCCCCTGCAACCAGGATGGAAGGAAAGAAATAATTTGTACATGCTGTATCACTACCTTAACCATTATTATTTGTTTGGCGGGTCTTATGGACAACAAGCCCTGCAAATAGCTCAAAAATTTATATGATATGAAAAAGTTATGCTATTTAATTATCGGATTGTTAATATCAGTGGCTTGCCAAAACAAGCCAGTGAAAGAAAAACATAATAATGATGAGCAAAAAAGCTTAGAGAATTTTGAAGCAAATTATGATGAATTAAATGTGCCGAATTATGAATTACCCCCATTGCTGCTAGATGAAAATGGTAATGAAATTTCCTCATCATCAGAATGGCTAAAAGAAAGGCGACCAACAATTTACCAAAAATTTGCTGAAAATGTGTATGGCCAAATGCCTGGAATGTCGGATACGCTAATTTTTGTTACCACCAAAGAAAAAAAAGATGCCCTTTATGGTAAAGCCCGTTTAAAAGAACTTACCGTTTATTTTACTTCCGACAAAGATCCTAAGTATAGCATGGATATTTTGATATATATGCCCAAAGAGGCAAAAAATCCTTCCCCTGCATTTGTGGCACTTAATTTTTATGGCAATCAGTCAATAAGTGATGACACCTCTATTACCATAAGTGATGCCTGGATGCGCGCTAATGATGAATATGGAATTGTAAACAATCTTGCCACTGAAAAAACACGTGGCGTTAGAAAGTCACGCTGGCCTGTGGGAAAGATTATTGATGCCGGTTTTTCACTAGCTACCATTTACTGCGGAGATTTAGATCCCGACAGGGAAAATTGGCAGGATGGAATACACCCCATTTTTTATCGGGAGGGACAAAACAAACCAGACAGTAATCAAATGGCAACCATAGGTGCCTGGTCATGGGGCCTTTGCCGCGCCATGGATTACTTTGAAAAAGATGAGGAAATAGATGCAAGTAAGGTAGCGGTGATGGGACATAGCAGGTTAGGTAAAGCTGCATTATGGGCAGGTGCTTCTGATTCTAGGTTTAAAGTAATAATTTCTAATAATTCTGGCTGTGGAGGTGCGGCCTTATCACGGCGGAAATTTGGAGAAACAATTTGGCGGATTAACAATGCATTTCCGCACTGGTTTTGCGAAAATTTTAATAGCTACAATGACAATGAAGAAGCTTTACCGATAGATCAACATATGCTAATTGCACTAATGGCGCCTCGCGCAGTATATGTGGCTAGCGCATCGGAAGATTTGTGGGCCGACCCCAAGGGTGAATTTTTATCAGCAAAATTGGCTACACCTGTCTATCAACTTTTTGGTCTATCCGGGTTAGCAGCTGAAGATATGCCTGAAATCAATAGCCCCATCCAATCAGGGTCGATAGGTTATCATAAAAGAGAAGGTAAACATGATGTCACGGATTTTGATTGGCAGCAATACATTTACTTTGCTAAGCAACACTTATAGTAAAGCAACTATATCAATACGTCTTGGTGTTCTTTTCTATAAATACTTTGACGCGAGTCTCCATCGGGCAGCGATACACCCGGCGGCAAATCAAGATCTGGCTCTGTATAAAACTCTAAACCACCGTCGTCATCATCGTTGTTGTTATTGTTCCTTCTAGGATTGAAAGTTTTGGTCTTTAATTTTAAAAGTTTAATTACAAAAAACACTAATGCAAGGTAAATAGCCCCACCAATCAACATATTCAAAAAATAGCTTGTCATAATATCTTCCATTTGTATTATTAACAGGTTTAAATCAATTAAGGTTATATAATAATTTATTAAAAAACAAAATCTATACTTGAATTTTCAATAAAATAAACAAGGTTTTGTTATGAATAATTGTTTGATCTACTTCTATTAAAAGTTACGAAAACATTTGAAACCCATATTAGGTTTTTATTAATTGCTTCTACAAACAATTTTGTTTTATATAATCGTTTAATAAGTATTAATTAGGTACCTTAAATATAAACTAAATGAAACTCAAAAAAACATTCTTGTTTGTAATGCTTATTCTATTTCTTGGTTCATGTGCTAGCTCACCCTCTCAGCCATGGCAACCAAAAAAGCCAAAAAAAACCAAAATGAGGGTTTAGATGTGTTTAATCGCCTTTGCCTGGAAGCAAGATCCTGATTACAAATTAATACTCATTGGAAATCGTGATGAATTTTATCATCGGAAAGCTGATACTGCACAATTTTGGCAGGAAGATAAAAATATTTTGGCTGGTAAAGATTTGACTGCCGGAGGCACATGGCTTGGAGTAAACAGGCAGGGCAAAATGGCTGCTATTACTAATTATCGTGATTTGAAAACAATAAAAAGTAATGCCCCTTCAAGAGGAAAATTAACGATTGACTTTCTGCAAAACGGAAAATCAGGCAAAGAGTATCTAGATCAAATTATGCCAATAGCAGCCAATTACAATGGCTTTAACTTATTGATTTACGATGGGGAAGAATTATTGTATTTTTCAAATATAACTGGTAAATACCAACACCTCCTTCCCGGCATATATGGCCTAAGCAATCACATGCTCAACTCATCCTGGCCCAAAGTGGAAAAAGCAAAAGATGCACTACGTAAATATTTGTGGTACAAAACAGATTTATTTACGGCATTTGCTGACACCACCCTGGCCAACGATGCCATACTTCCCGATACTGGAGTAGGGCTGGAACTCGAGCGTAAACTTTCTGCCATGTTTATCCATTTCGAAAACTATGGTACCCGCTGTACTTCCCTGATTAAAATTGACAATAACAACAAAGTAGAATTTAAGGAGCGTACATTTAAGGAGGGAAAAATAGCGGGCACGGACGCCCTTTATCAATTTGAAGTTCTTAATTAATTTAACCAATCAAGCTGCAACAGTTCGCTGGCCTTTAATTTCATCCTTTTCCTGCTTCTTTTTTGAGGCTCTCAGGTAGAAAAAAGTAAAAGCGGCAATAGCAACTAACAATAAGGCTATACCCAACACCGGCCGGTAAAATACCCAAGCTATACCAATAGTTACAATTGATAGTGCAAAGCTGATAATACCGGAAAACAAAGATATACCCATACCAAGCATGCTTCCTAAAAATGGTAATACATCAGCAAATACTACCAGTGGTCGGAATATTGATGCCAACCCTAAAGACATCATCAGAAAACCTGCCACCCGTAATATCCAGGTCAATATAGTGTTTTGTTGCTGAGCTTCCTCAAACATACTTGCAGCAGTATGACTTCCTGCCGATATCATACCAATAGTTGTTCCCGTAGAAGTTTTGAAATCCTGAAAAGAAGTGCCATTCATTTGAGCTACCATCGAATATTCGCCCGGTTCTACTATTTCAAACCTGATCTTTACATCGCCAATTGAAGGACTGGCAACACTTCCTTCACCTAAATATACGGAACCGCCACCATCTACTACTTCTGCATTCTCCATATCAAGATCGGCAACCGGGTATTTTTTATAATTGCTAATCCGCCCAATAAAACTTTCAGGAAGCTAGTATTCACCGATGTGTGCTATTGCCACTGATCGATCATAACTACTGTAAAGCATCGCGGCTGGGTTCACATGATCTTCGGGAATTTTAAATCCATCTGAATTGATCAAACTGCTACTCCAGGTTTTTTCATAGGTATAAGTAGTCGTTTTTTCTACGCTACCGCCTACTTTCTTTTTTTCTGTTGTTTTTTCATTTTCTTTCCATTGATACATTTCTACTACTCGTCGCAGTTTAAGTGCATTTACATCAATGGCAAACTCTTGATCCAACAATCTTTCTTCTGTGGTCACAGCTCCAGTCAAGTGAACCAGCTTCCCGTCTTTGTTTACATCTAACGGCTCACTGGCTATAGTTTCAACCTGGGCAGCGCCCTCGTCTAGCCCTTTGGCTGTTTTTACTGCTCTACCTTCATTCCACCATATTACGACAAATGCAGCCAGAAATAAAACAATGCCGAAAAGTACCGATTTGATGGAGCCCATTAAACGGGACCCCCAACTTTCAGTGGTTACTTCAGTATAAGAATCACTCATGTTTTTAAGTTTTTAGATAAAATAAAAAATAATTTTTCTAAAATTACTGCTATCTCATATTATAATATTGACCAATTTCTAATTTATGAATGCATGTAAGGTTTAGGCTAATTTTAAAAACACCTATAAATCAAGCTTTTATTTGCTTAATTTTTTCAATTAATCTATTAAAATTAAAGGTCTTTCTAAAAATAGTAGTTTGATAGTGCAGTAAAACAGAGAAAAAATTACATATTTCAGCTTGTATGATAAAATTTTTATAATTTTAAAAAATTGAATTAGCGATCTTGATGATAATACCAGGTAAAGATAACATAGTAGAAGGCACTCCTATACTCCAAGTAAAAAACTTGCAGACTGATTTCAAAACCCATAAACGAGTAGTGAATGCCGTAAGAGATATTAGCTTTAATGTATATAAAGGCCAAACGGTGGGTATTGTAGGGGAGTCCGGTTCAGGAAAATCAGTTACCGCCTTATCGATTATGAATCTTATTCCAAATCCTCCGGGCATTATATCGGGTGGTGAAATTATACTTCAATCAAATCGCTTTGGCGAAGTTGATATAACCAAACTAAATAAAAACGAACAGAGGGCTATTAGAGGTGAAGATATCGGTATGATATTTCAAGAACCAATGAGCAGCCTTAATCCTGTTTTTACTTGTGGTGATCAAGTGATGGAGGCTATTTTGCAACATCGGAAGGTAAGTCGTAAAGCAGCAAAACGCAAAACACTTTCATTACTCCATCACGTGCAATTATCAAATCCGGAAGGAATATTTAAATCTTACCCTCATGAAATATCGGGTGGTCAAAAGCAACGGGTAATGATTGCTATGGCCATTTCTTGCAAGCCATCGATACTAATTGCTGATGAGCCAACCACTGCTTTAGATGTTACTGTACAGTCAAATATTCTCAATTTGATGAGAAAGTTAAGAGATGAGCATGAAATGTCCATTCTTTTCATTTCTCATGATCTGGCAGTAATTGCGGAAATTGCAGATTATGTACTGGTAATGTATGAAGGAAAAATTGTAGAGCAAGGTACAGTTTGGGATATTTTCTCCAATCCTAAACATCCTTATACTAAAGGTCTGCTTGCCTGCAGGCCACGTCTTGACTATAAATTGAGGTTGCTACCCACCATAGCCGACTTTATGGAAGTAAGTGAAGATGGTGTAATGTCAGAAAAAAACTCGCAGCGGTATAATTCCGTGGGAGAAGCAATATTGAAAAACGTAGTAAGCCAGGAAGAAATTAATGAACGCCAACTTAATTTATTACGAAAACCACCTTTACTGGAAGTACACCATTTAAAAAAATATTTTCCTATTAAGCGTGGCCTATTTGGTACACCAAAAGATTTTGTGAAAGCGATTGATGGAGTTACTTTCCAAATATACCCGGGCGAAACTTTGGGATTAGTAGGAGAATCCGGTTGTGGCAAAACTACATTAGGTCGTACTATCATGATGCTTGAGCAACCCACGGAAGGCGATATTATTTATAAAGGAATGAAGGTAAATGAATTGCCAGCCAACAAACTGCGGTCTCTTCGCAAAGAAATTCAAATTATATTTCAGGATCCCTATGCTTCGCTTAATCCTCGCATGACTATTGGGGAGGCTATTATGGAACCTATGCGTTTTCACAAAGTGCTTGACAATGAAAAGCAGAGAAAGGATCGTGTATTAGAACTGCTGGAAACTGTGAATCTAAAAGCAGGATATTATAATCGTTACCCACACGAATTTAGTGGTGGACAACGACAACGTGTGTGTATTGCCAGGACTTTGGCACTCAATCCTGAATTTATTATATGTGACGAATCTGTTTCCGCACTAGACGTATCGGTACAAGCACAGGTTTTAAATTTGCTGAATAAATTGAAAGAAGATTTTAACTTCACCTACATTTTCATCTCTCACGATTTATCAGTAGTTAAATTTTTAGCGGATAGGATCTTAGTAATGAACAAAGGGAAAATTGTAGACTCAGGATATCCTGAAAGCATATTTGAAATGCCTAAAAATTCCTACACGAAAAATCTTATCCATGCAATTCCAAAAGGAAATCTTGAAGATATTCGCAAGGCACAACTCAAAAGGGCTATAAAAAAGCCAATATTGCAAAAAACGTAGAAATTGTCTAAAAAAACCAATATCTTTGCAAATTATTTTTAGAGGCTAAATTTAATTTTTGAAGAATATCTAATTTTTAATGAATTTTATCTAATTCATTAATCCACTATTAGCTATCATAAGTAGAATTTTTACTGCATTCCAGAGCTTTTTTCTTATGAAGCAGTTATTATTTTAGCCATTACGCTAAATTTTTTATTATGTCTAAAAAATCCAATAAAACAAAAAAGAATAAAAACAACCCGATTCCAAAAATTAAAAAATGGATTATTAATCTTTTTGAAGAGAATATTGAAGAGTCTTATTCTGTACGCCAAATTAACGATAAATTAAAGCTAAAAAGTAAGCAAATGAAAAAAGTAGTGCCCGGTATCTTACAAGACCTGGAAAAGCAGGGCACCATAAAGCAAAAGAAAAGTGAAGTATTTGAAAGCAATGTAGAAAAAAAACACATTACCGGATTGGTAGATGCAGTTAGTTCACGCTATGCCTATATTATATCTACTGAAATGGATCTGGATGTATGGGTAGCCGCCGACGATTTGCAAAATGCCATGGATGGCGACACGGTAAAAGTGGTTTTAAAATCGCTGCCCAAAAAAGGTCGTAAACCAGAGGGCAAAGTAGTAGAAATTGTAAAAAGAGGGCGTGATGAATTTGTAGGACGCTTGGAAATGAGCTTACGATATGCATTTGTAATTGCTGATTATAAAAAAATGCATCACGATATATTTGTAAGAATCGATGATCTGAAGGGTGCAAAAAACAATGATAAGGTAATTGTAAAGATTAAGCAGTACCCTAAAAAGGATAAAAACCCTGAAGGCGAAATAATAAGAGTGTTGGGGCCTGCTGGTAACAATGAAGCTGAAATTCATTCTATCATGGCCGAGTTCAATTTACCTTTTGAATTTCCTGATAATGTATTAACACAAGCAGAAAAAATTAAAAGTACCATCGATCAAATGGAAGTAGAAAAGCGTAGGGACTTCAGAGAAACAATCACATTTACCATAGATCCTGCCGATGCCAAAGATTTTGATGACGCCTTATCTATAAAAAAATTAGAGAACGGAAACTTTGAAATAGGAGTGCACATTGCAGATGTTACTCATTACCTCAAGCAGGGCAGTTTACTTGATAAAGAAGGTTTCAAGCGTGCTACATCAGTATACTTGGTAGACCGCACGGTGCCAATGTTACCAGAAAGACTCAGCAATGAATTATGTTCCTTACGGCCCAATGAAGAAAAACTGACATTTTCTGCAGTTTTTGAAATGGATCGGGAAGCCAATATAATTAAGGAATGGTTTGGTAAGACAGTAATTGAAAGTGACCGAAGGTTTACTTATGAAGAAGCTCAAGAACGAATAGAAAAAAAAGAAGGAGATTTTAGTAAAGAAATAATTCAACTCAACGAACTGGCCCTTAAACTCAAGATGAGTCGATTTGTGAGAGGTGCTATAAATTTTGAAACAACTGAAGTAAAATTTCAATTAGATAAAAACGGTAAACCGCTCAAAGTAATTCCAAGGGAGCGCAAAGACGCTCATAAACTCATTGAGGAATTTATGCTTTTGGCCAATAAAAAAGTGGCAGAGTATATTTTCAATATGAAGACAGGCAAAAACAGGAACACCTTTGTATATCGTTCGCACGATTATCCGGATCCGGATAAAATAAAAGCTTTCTCTGTATTTGCCCAAAAGTTTGGTTACACTATAAAAATAGACGAGCAAACCTTGGCAACATCGATTAATAAACTAATAGATGTAATAGAAGGAAAGCCGGAACAAAATGTGTTACAAACTTTGGCAATCAGAGCCATGGCTAAAGCAAAATATACCACCAAAGAAGATGGTCACTTCGGATTGGCATTTGAGCATTACACGCATTTCACCTCCCCCATTCGTAGATATCCTGATGTAATGGTGCATAGATTACTTTTTCACTACCTTAATAAAGGTAAATCACCTGATAAAGAAGAGTATGAAGAAAAATGTTTACACTCTTCAGAAATGGAAAAAAGAGCGGCAGATGCCGAGCGTGCTTCGATCAAATATAAACAGGTAGAATTTATGACTAAATACCTAATGGATGACTTTGAAGGAGTGGTATCAGGAGTAACTGAGTGGGGTGTGTATGTAGAAATAGCAGAAACCAAATGTGAAGGCATGGTCAGGGTTTCACAAATGCTGGATGATTATTACGAATACGACGAGCAAAATTATCGCCTGATAGGAAAAAGAAATAAAAAGATTATAACTTTGGGTGACAATGTACGCGTAAGAGTTATTGCTACTGATATTGATAAACGTACAATTGATCTTGAATTTGTAAAGTAATTAAATGACTGATCCTAAAAGTTTATTGGCGCAATTGGAGAAAGAAATATCATCAACTAGTTTTGGTGAGACTCCGGTTGAACTGTATGACCCCATAACTTATATTTTAGCCAATGGTGGCAAGAGGCTTCGTCCTTTGCTGGCATTGCTTACTTATCAAGTGTACCAAACTAATCCTGAAATAATTACAAAACCAGCATTAGCACTCGAAATTTTCCACAATTTTACGCTCATGCATGATGATATTATGGACAAAGCTCCACTGCGCCGGGGAAAATCAACTGTGCACGAAAAATGGAATGAAAATATAGCCATACTTTCGGGAGATGTGATGTTTGTAAAAGCTTATGATTTTCTACTTTCTGTATCACCACACTTATTACCAATGGTGATAAAAAGGTTTAATGAATGCGCGATTGGGGTGTGCGAAGGCCAGCAAATAGACATGAATTTTGAACAACAGGAAAGCGTGAATGAGGACGCTTACCTTGATATGATCAGAAAAAAAACAGCTGTTTTGATTGGCTTTAGTCTCGAATTAGGTGCTATACTGGCTGAAG
>CAZQEZ010000074.1:0-22314 GCA_964592475.1 uncultured Roseivirgaceae bacterium | reverse complement strand
TCACAATTTCACTGGCACTTTTTATATTTTTATTTCATTGCAATTTTATAGTAGCCTTTATTTACTTGTTTTCAGCTAGTCAATTCAATCTTATAATTTTATCTTTTATTTTCGCCAAAATATTACTTGAATTTATATTGCTAAAAAATGTATTGGAATTTTTGAATAAAAAGCTCAACTTGCTGAAGTTTATTATTTTACAAATTTTGTATGCTTTTTACGTGGTTTATTTTGGTATAGCTGCTAATTTTGGCAATTTCAAGTGGAAAGGTAGAACTTATAAAAACTAAAATATGACCGACCAGGAATTTGATTTAATGGATGAATTGTATTTTGTAAAAAACTTTGCAGAATTGACAGATGCAATGGATATGGAGCATCAAATTATAATTAAAACACTTAATCGATTGGTTGAAAAGCATTGGGTAAAAATACTGGATGAAAAGGACAATGAAATCACACATGATCCGGCTTCTTTTGCGTCCAACATTTACAACTATCATTTTATAGCAACCAAAGCAGGATTATTGGCACACAATGGCAGATAAATTAAAAAATATAGAAAAACATCATTCGCCCAACTATTTTGTAAAGAAAAGGCTTGAGCGAAACAAACCGGCACTAATTGGTTTGGTTATTATAGTGCTTGCTGCTTTGGTAGCATTGTTCGGATATTTAATAATGCCCGACGAAACTCCTAATGCTAATGACGGGGCAGTGCAGATACAACAAAAACATCCTGGATTTAGCACACAAATTTTAAAAATCAGGAAAAATACTAAAGTTGAGCAAAAAAGCTTATTTCAGCATGCTTTCTTTGGTCAGGAAAGCGCCTATACAATTGAGCCGATCGAATCTTATCGTGTAGAAGGTTTTGATCTTTATGTAACCCCTTATGGACACCAACAAGAAAAGCAATATTTTCTACCCGAAGTAGTCAAAACATTTTATATAGGCGATACTGCTGTCGCTGATTTGAATAATAATAAAATGAGGATTTCAGGAGATAGCTTGCAATATCTTGATTTGAAGGGCAATTTAAAAACGATTACTCAAGCAGCTTTACTTGACGAATTTGAAAACAAAAACCTGGAAACAAGAACCTATTGGTTGGGTACTGATAAATCGGGGCGTGATATGCTAAGTAGGTTGATATTTGGAACCCGCATTTCATTGTCTATTGGCTTTGTGGCCGTTTTGATTAGTATGTTTTTAGGCATATCTTTGGGGGCAATAGCAGGATTTTTTGGTGGCAAATTAGATTCCTTCATTGTTTGGCTTATGTCAGTTGTTTGGTCTATTCCTGGAATTATGCTTGTGATTGCTATCAGTATAGCTTTGCAAAGTCGTGGGGTATGGGTAGCATTTATCGCTGTGGGGCTCACCATGTGGGTAGAAGTAGCAAGAGTAACCAGAGGCCAGATAATGTCAATTAAAGAAAAACTTTATGTTGAATCGGCCAGGGCATTCGGGTTAAGCAATTTCAGGATAGTTTTTAATCATATTTTGCCCAATATTTTAGGACCACTTATTGTAATTGCCACTTCCAATTTTGCTGCAGCTATTTTGTTAGAAGCCGGATTAAGCTTTCTTGGGTTGAGTGTTCAACCTCCTACCCCATCTTGGGGCATCATGATTTTTGAGGGTTATAATTCCATCATAACTGATAATAGCTGGCACTTGGTTATATTTCCTGCTTCAGCCATCTGTCTAATGGTGTTGTCTTTTAATATATTGGGCAACGGATTACGCGATGCATTTGATCCAAAAACAATTATCAGAAAATAAGGATGGAGAGTAATACCCTTAAGAAAAAATATGATATAAAAGAGCTTGAGCTCAATAGTCTGTTGGAAATTACGCAGGCCATTAACAATAACATGTCCGAGAATTCACTATACAAAATTTTTAATTTCACCCTACGCTCCAATTTAAACATCAAAAAACTCGCCTTGTATGTACTTGACGATGAGTGGGAGTGTAAAGTAAACTTCGGCACAAAAAATAATTTTGAGGAAATACCTTTAGATTACAGATTTCAGCAGGTAACAAACATTCAATTAATCACTGATATTTATACAGAAGGTGAGTTTCATGAATTTGATAAAGCCATGCCGGTTACCCATAAAGATAGGCTACTGGCAGTAGTGCTTGTAGCTGGCGATGGTAATTTAACCCCGGATCAAGGAATAAATTTTACTTTAATCCAAGCCCTTAGCAATATAATAATTGTAGCGATAGAAAATAAAAAACTTGCCCGTCGTCAACTAAGACAAGAAGCATTGCGAAAAGAATTGGAAATTGCCAAAAATGTGCAGTCCTTTTTATTTCCAAAAAATCTACCTTACACTGATGACTTGCAAGTGCAGGCAAAATATTTGCCTCATCATAATGTAGGTGGTGATTACTACGATTTCATAGAAATTTCAGAAGATAAATTTTTCATTTGTATTGCAGATGTTTCAGGCAAAGGAGTACCAGCCGCAATACTGATGTCCAATTTTCAGGCTTCATTACATACACTTATTCGTAAGAGTACTAATTTGAAAGAAATTGTGGAGGAACTGAACCACCAAATCATCAAAAATGCCAATGGAGAAAACTTCATTACTTATTTTGGTGCCATATATGACAAAAAGCAAGCCGAAATGCAATATGTAAACGCGGGCCATAATCCACCTGTTTTGATCAGTGAAAATAAGCTGGAAACACTACAGGAAGGCACCACCATACTAGGTACTTTCGAGCCATTACCATTTTTAAATCATGGAACAGTAAGTAATTTGCAAAGGTTTTTCTTTTTTGGCTATACAGATGGAGTAACTGAAACTTTTAATCCGGCCGGTGAAGAATTTGGCAATGAAAAATTAGAGCAATTTTTGCACGATGCATATGTTCAAGACTTGCCAACAATCCATCAAAACCTATTGGATAAATTGGAAAGTTTTAGGGGCGGTGAAGAAAATCAGGATGATATAACCTTTATTTCCTGTAAGGTAAATTAATAAAAGGAACATGTTACAATTTACTACACCAAAATTGGCTCATTGGCTTTTTCCGCAGCTTATCTGGCAGGTACCAAATCAGGGAAATAAAATTTATCTCACATTTGACGATGGCCCTGTCCCCGGTCCAACTGAGGAGGTTTTAGAAATTTTGGATCAGCATCAGGTTAAAGCTACTTTCTTCTGTGTTGGCCACAATGTACATAAATATCCCGACATTTTCCTCAAGGTTTTGGAAAATGCCCACCAAGTTGGCAATCATACTTTTCATCATTTGAAAGGATGGAAAACCAATAAACAACAATACCTAAAAGATGTAAATGCTTGCAAACAGGTAATGGAAGAGGTAGCAAACAAGTCATTTTCTCTTTTTAGGCCGCCTTACGGCAAAATAACTTTGGCGCAAATCAAGCTTTTGCAGGATTACCACATTATTATGTGGAATTTACTAGCTCGGGATTTTGACAGCAATGTGTCAGCACAAAAAAGTTTATTAAAATTAAAAAAACATACCCGAAAAGGATCAATTATTGTGTTTCATGATAGCTTAAAAACCATTAGCAGAGTAAAAAAGTGCCTTCCTGCCTACATCAAATATTGTAAAGATTTAGGTTATCAATTTGACTTATTATAAATTTTTATTCCAAAAGGTCTTTAATTTAAAATTTTTAAAAAGTCAATTATTTTAATTGAATAAATTTGAATAATTCATAAATAAATACGCGTTTTGTCAATCACATTTTAAAATTATCTTTATTTTTGTGGCTAATTTTGCGAAACATAACCTTAAGCAAGTTTCCATAATGTTGATTGATTCACACGCTCATATCTATTTATCTGATTTTAAAGAAGATCAGGAAGCTATAATTAATAGAGCCGTTGAGGCAGGTGTTAAAAAAATATTAATGCCAAACATCGACAGCACTACCATTGAAGATATGCTTTACCTAGCCGAAAAATTTCCGGACATCTGCTATCCCATGATGGGATTACATCCCGGATCGGTTAAAGGTGATTTTGAGAAGGAGCTTTACATTATTGAGGAATGGCTCAATAAACGACCCTTTATAGCGGTGGGAGAAATAGGCACTGATTTGTACTGGGATAATACTTACATAGAACAGCAAAAGGAAGCAATGCGTATTCAAATGCAATGGGCGAAGAAATTTGAGCTTCCAATTGTAATTCATAGCAGGGATTCATTTGACCTCACCTTTCAATTGGTATTTGAAGAAAAAAATGAAAACTTGAAAGGGGTGTTTCATTGCTTCACAGGTTCAGTAGATGATATAAAAAAAATTAAATCGTTGAATTTTTTTATAGGAATCGGCGGTGTACTTACTTTTAAGAATAGCGGCTTAGATAAAACACTGGAAAAAGTAAATTTAGAAAATCTGATTTTAGAAACAGATAGCCCTTTCCTTACCCCTACGCCACATAGAGGAAAAAGAAATGAACCATCATATACAAAACTAATAGCAGAGAAATTAGCATCAATAACCAATGAAGAACTTGACACCATAAGTGAAACAACAAGCAACAACACTCATAAATTATTTAAATTAGACTAATGGATTTACAAACCAAGAAGTACAAAATTGTAAATATAAACACGGCGGCTCCCAGAAAACCGCAAGCGAATATATTGATTGTGTATACTGGTGGTACCTTTGGCATGGTTACCGATAGCAAAGGTTCATTTGTTTCATTTAACTTTAATGAAATAATACGCAAGTTTCCCTCGCTGCGTAATTTGGAATTGAAAATCACTGTAATTTCCTTTCCGCGGCCAATTGATAGTTCGGATGTAAATACTGACAACTTAATAGATATAGCTTATATCATTCATGAAAATTACCAGCAATACGATGGCTTTGTAGTATTGCATGGAACTGATACTATGGCATATAGTGCTTCGGCTATCAGTTTTTTATTGGAAGGACTCAATAAGCCGGTTGTATTCACGGGAGCACAACTTCCGATAGGAGCTATCCGTACAGATGCACGAGCTAATTTGATCACGGCGCTGGAGATTGCTTCAGCCAGGGTAGATGATCAACCTGTTGTGCGAGAAGTATGTGTTTATTTCGATTACTTGCTTATCCGGGGCAATAGAGTAAAAAAAGTAAGAAGTAGCCAGTTTGCCGCCTTTGAATCTGAAAATTATCCAATTTTGGCTAAGGCCGGAATTTCACTGGACTACAACATGATGGCAATAAAGCCATATGAGCCCGATGTTGAATTTAAGTATTATGATAAACTGGATGATAACGTTGCAATTTTGAAGATTTTTCCAGGAATAACACAAAGATTTGTTGAACATTTTTTTCAATTGCAGGGGTTGAAGGGAGTAATCATGGAAACTTATGGATCAGGCAATGCTCCCGCTGAAGATTGGTTTTTAAACATTATAAAAGAAGCTTGCGAGCGAAACATAATTATTTTTAATGTTACCCAATGTAATAAAGGAAAGGTAGTTCATGGCCGCTATCGCACCAGTCGCAAGCTAGCCGAATTAGGAGTATTAAGTGGCAGAGACATCACTACAGAAGCCGCCATAACAAAATTGATGTATTTGTTAGGTAACGAACCCAACCTGGAAAGTGTAAAAGAAAAGCTTGTTATAAATTTGCGTGGAGAAATGGAATCTTAAAAAAATTCAATAAAAAAGTATTTTAAAACTTGCATATGGGTATTATTATATATTTATTTGTGCCCATTATCGGTTACATTAAAGAGCCAGGAGAGGTGACCGAGTGGCTGAAGGTGCTCGCCTGGAAAGCGAGTGTGCCCTTAGATAGGGCACCCCGGGTTCGAATCCCGGTCTCTCCGCGATTTATTAATGATAATTAATTTTTAATTTATAAAATATTTTTAATTTTTGCACTAACCAATTAACCATTTATACTGAATTTTAAAAACTTAATTATGAAAAAGTTATTTGCTTTATTGACTCTTATCGGAGTACTTACTTTCGGTTATTCTCTTGATGTTTTCGCACAAGATGAAGACACAACTACTACTGACACAGACACTACAGCTGTAGCTGCAGACACTACAGCTGCTGCTGAAGATGAAGGAATGATGGAAGAAGAAGAAATTCTTCTAGAGGATGATCGTGGATTCCACCAGGTAATCAAAGCTAAATTTATTGAAGGTCAACCAGAATGGATGATTTTGCCATTAATATGCTTAATTTTAGGTCTTGCAATTGCTATCGAAAGAATCATTACTTTAAATCTGGCTACTACTAATACTAACAAATTGTTAGCTAAAGTAGAAAATGCATTATCTACAGATGGTGTAGAAGGTGCAAAACAAGTTACTAAAAACACCAGAGGTCCTGTGGCTTCAATTTTTACTCAGGGCTTAATGAGAATGAATGAAGGCGTTGAAATGGTAGAAAAATCAATTATTGCTTACGGTTCTGTTGAAATGGGTAGACTGGAAAGGGGGCTTGTATGGATCTCTCTGTTTATATCATTAGCTCCGATGCTTGGTTTCATGGGTACTGTTGTTGGTATGATTTCAGCTTTTGACAATATTCAAGCACAAAACGATATTTCTCCTGCTATTGTGGCTGGTGGTATTTCTGTTGCACTTTTAACTACATTAGCTGGTCTTATTGTTGCCGTTATTCTTCAAATCTTTTACAATTATTGTGTTTCTAAGATCGATTCTTTGGTTAACCAAATGGAAGATGCATCTATCACATTGGTAGATATGCTAGTTAAGCACATTTTGACCAAATCTAAATAAGTAGTTTTTAATTAAAAGATTTTTAAATTATGGATTTTATATCAAACTATGGATTAATCGCTGCTTACATTTTAATAGGCTTAGCTATATTAAGTGCAGTGGTTTTACCGTTAATTAATGCAATAAGCAATCCCAAAAGCCTATTAATGGGTGCTGTCGGGCTAGTTGCTTTAGGCTTAATCTTTTTGATAGGATATGTAATATCTAGTAGTGAAGTAACCACTGCCTACGCTAGCTGGGGCGTGAGTGCCGGCGAATCTAAATTAGTAGGGGGATTACTCATCACTATGTATATCTTATTAGCAGCAGCTGCTGTGGGAATTTTAATTACAGAAATAGTAAAAATCGTAAAATAATGGCTAAAGGTAAAGGTAGAGCAAGTGTGGAAATCAATTCAAGCTCAATGGCTGATATTGCTTTCCTATTACTGATCTTCTTTCTGATGACTACGACAATTGCTACCGATCGGGGTTTATTGCTTCAGTTACCGCCAAAACCTGAAGATATTCCCGAGAAGGATGTGAAAATTCCGGAACGAAACCTTTTTAAAATATATTTAAACTCTTCTGACAGGTTATTGGTAGAAAATGAGCCAATGTCAAATTTAAGCAATTTGAAGCCTCAGATAAAAAAGTTTGTTTTAAATCAAGGGAGAAATCCGAATTTGTCTGATAGTCCGAAAGATGCGATAATATCGTTTAAAACTGACCGGGGTACTACATATGATCGATACATTGAGGTACTGGATGTAGTGACTTCCGCGTACAATGAAATGTATGCTGCTAGAGCAGGTATCACACCGGAAAGGTTTAGAAAGCTTGACAGGAAAAATCCTCAGGATAAAGCCCTGTACGACAAAGCAAGGAAAAACTTTCCTAAGAATATTTCTTTTGCAGAACCTACAAACATTGGAGGATAAAATATGTCTAAATTTAAAAAGAAAACCTCAACAAGTCAGAATATCCCAACGGCATCGTTACCAGACATTATCTTTATGTTGCTATTTTTCTTTATGGTAACTACTGTATTGAGGGAAACCAATTTATTAGTAAGGCAAAGGATACCTGAAGCTACTCAACTTCAAAAGTTGGAAAAAAAATCATTGATTAGCTATATTTATATTGGCAAACCAATGGAAACCAACAAGTATGGTACTGAACCACGAATTCAAGTGAATGATGTATTGGTACAACCTCGTGACCTGCTTTTATTTGTTACTCAGGAAAAAGATAAACTTCCGGAGGTACAGAGAGATCAGCTTACTATGTCTATGAAAATAGATAAGGAAGCAAAAATGGGTATTGTAACTGATGTGCAATTAGAATTGAGAAATGCTAATCAACGTAAAATAATGTACGCTTCTACTCAAGAAATAGAACAAGCATTTTAAATAAAAAATAAGATTACAATTATTTAATAAAGGAAAGTCTTCTCTATATAGGGAAGACTTTCCTTTATTTTCTTATTTTTACTGCTTCTCAAAATTTCTTTGCATGGAAAAAAATAATAAAAAGATAATTAATGCCTGGAGTATGTACGATTGGGCCAACTCAGTGTACTCTCTGGTAATAACTGCAACAATTTTTCCTATTTATTACAATGCCGTAACTGCCGATGGTTCAAACAATCTTGTTAACTTTTTTGGCTGGTCAATAGAAAACACTGCCTTATATTCTTATTCCATTTCACTTTCATTTATCATTATAGCAATTATTGCTCCACCCCTATCTGGCTTGGCCGATTATGGTGGCAAAAGAAAACTGCTTTGGCAGATATTTGCCTTTCTTGGTGCTTTGGCTTGTATGGCTTTGTTTTTTTTCACTGAATCAGTAGAATATGGAATTACCTTTTCTGTATTAGCCAGCATTGGTTTTGCCGGCAGCTTGGTTTTTTACAATGCTTACTTACCTAGTATTGCCACTCCTGATAGGTTTGACCAGGTAAGCGCCAAAGGGTTTTCGATGGGTTATGCCGGTAGCATCCTTTTACTCATCGTATCTTTAGTTTTAATTCAAAAGCATGAATTTTGGGGATTTAAAGATAATGTATTCCCTACCCGGCTAAGCTTTTTATTAACCGGAGTATGGTGGCTTGGCTTTTCTTTAATTCCGTTTTCTGTGATACCACCCAATAAGGCTACTGGAAAGAAAGAAGGCGGTTTATTTAGCAAAGGATTTGCAGAAATAAACAAAGTATTAAAAAATTTACCTAACAATCCCAATTTAGGCAAATTTTTAATAGCATTCTTTCTATACAATACTGGGGTGCAAACAATTATTTATTTGGCCACGCTTTTCGGCAGCGCTGAGTTAAAACTCGAAAGTGGCGAATTAATTCTGACTATTCTCATTATACAAGTAGTAGCTATAGCGGGAGCTTATTTTTTTGCTTTTGTTTCCAAAAAGAAAGGCAATAAATATAGTTTGGTTATAATGATCATCTTATGGGTTTTAGTTTGTATTGCCGCATATTTTGTCATGAATGCAATCCATTTCTACACATTAGCTTTCCTGGTGGGATTGGTAATGGGAGGTATTCAATCGCTATCACGTGCAACCTACTCCAAGCTGATACCCGAGTATACTTTAGATCACACTTCCTATTTTAGCTTTTATGATGTCACAGAAAAGGTTTCAATAGTCATTGGCACCATCGTATATGGTTTAATGATACAAATAACAGGTGGTATGCGTTTAAGTAGTGTAGCATTAAGTGTTTTTTTTATTGCCGGCCTTATTGTACTTTTACACACACATATACCTCATCAAAAAATAAAAAGCACTAATAACTAATCAATGCAAATAATCTCCACCGAAAAAGGCGAAAAACCTCCTTGGTCAAACTATGGAGGAAGATTTAATTCAGTAGAAAAGTTGATAAAAACCAATATAAGATCTCCTTTATTTAATTATCAACGCGGGATTTCTGAAGTTGATAATTTTATTATCAGACAAAATGCCACTGAAGTGATGCAAATGGAAGTGATGCGTAACGGATATTTCATGCACTTGCAAGCAAAAAATGCTTCTATTTATATTTTACTTGTAAAGAATGAGTTGAAAAATATTACTATCGAGGCATTTAAAGTAAAAATTGAAAAAGAAGAAAAATTGGCAGGTAATTTAACTATTTCTATAAATAGTGAAAAATTAAGATTTTTTGTGCCTGCCAAAAACTTTAAAGCAGTTGACAATTACTTTAAGCAAAAACATTTTAAAGAATTATATCAATTAAAAATAGACCCTAGTCCTCCGGTGGAGCAAATCAAGCTCTTGGATGTGCTCTCGCAATTTGGAAAGGAAGAAAAATAAATTCTATTTTAAAACCTCTTTAAAAACCTTTTCAAATTTTTCTAATTTAGGCGTAATTACAATATTGCAATACGGCTGATTTACATTGGAGTTGTAATAATTCTGATGGTAATCATCCGCTGCAAAAAAGGTTTCATATGGACTTATTTCCGTAACGATAGGTCCAGCAAAAATACCGGCTTTATCAAGTTCTTGTTTATAGTGTTTAGCCTGGTTTTCTTGATCTTGGTCGTGATAAAAAATCACGCTTCGGTACTGAGTACCCACATCATTTCCCTGCTGATTTAGGGTGGTAGGATCGTGGGTTTTCCAAAACACCTCCAATAGTGCTTTGTAACTTATAATCTCCGGATTATAAGTTACTTGAATTACCTCGGCATGTCCCGTTTTGCCACTACAGACTTCTCGATACGTTGGATTTTTTATTTTTCCGCCCGAATATCCCGATACTACTTTTTCCACTCCTTTTAATCTTTGAAAAAAAGCTTCCGTACACCAAAAACATCCTGAGCCAAAAGTTGCTTGCGCCATTTTCTGTTCTTTTTTATTTATTAATTGGTTATTAATTTCAGCACCAGCTTTGAATAGTGATAAATATATTAAGCTTACCGCTAACCCTATTAATACTTTTTTCCACATCATTGTTTATCTTTCAATATGGCAAAACTAACGGAGATAAGAATAGAAATGTTTTGTAAATAGATAGAAAGTATAAGTAAAGACCTGGCAGACACCAGGCCTAGGGTTTACGATACAAATTCTGCAGTATTCAAAAATTTATAGCTATCGGTAATTGCTTCAATAGGAGGTTGTTCTTTGGTTTGGTCTTGTTCAACAAAGAAAAACTTCATTCCAGATACATCTTTTTTGGTAAAAATAGCTTCAAAATCAATGATTCCCTGACCCACTGGCGCAAAAAACTTCTCCTCTTGATTATTCATATCTTTAACGTGCCATAGTTCTATTCGACCATTGGCTTTTTCGAAATATTCAATTGGGTTATACCCTGCTTTGGTAATCCAATATAAATCCAGTTCAAACTTTACCAATTCCGGATCAGTATTTTCGATTAAATAATCATAAGCTATGGTATCTTCAAAAGTTTCAAACTCAAAATCATGATTGTGATAAGCGAATTGCAAACCTACCTCCTTGCATATTTCACCGAATTGATTAAAGGTTTCAGCATGTCGCTTATAGTCATCCAGACTGGTTCTTTCTGTTTCATTGAGATAAGCATATACCAAGTATTGTGCACCAGCTGTTTTTGAGTCTTCAGCAGCTTTACGCATAGCATCCATTATTGCAGACTTACCGCCAGAAGTAGTAAGTTCAGTAACCGCATGCATACTTGGTAGTGACATACCTAAATCAGTAATTATTTTACTAAACTCTTGAGGTGTTTTGCCAAGTATCGTTCCATTTTCATAGCCAAAACCTTCCATCCATTGATAACCAATTCCAGCAACTTTTTCTAAGGTCGCTTCCAGTCCATCATTATTAATTTCATTTCTTAAGGTATACAACTGCAGACCTATATCTTTACCTGCTTCATTAATCAATTCCTTGGTTGTTTCCGTGGCTAAGGTATCTGCTTCACCTTCTTCAGATTTTTTAGGTGAGCAAGCATAAGGAACAATTAAACTACCAGCCGCCATAAGGCCGGCATGCTTGATAAATTTTCTTCTTGATTTCATAGTCTATCGTTTTTAATTTGATGATACTGATTTGAAGTCCCGAATTTATTAATATTTTTCAATTTTTCTTTAGCAATAGACTAAAATATGCATTTTTGGGCGATAAGACACGAAATAAAAAAAGTTTTTTTATTGTAAATTATAGGATTATTTCTTTTAAGGTGTGGGAACCTAAAAAAAGGATCTGATATTGATTGGCAAGTGGCCGGAGGAGATCACGGACTTCAACATTATTCGGCTTTACAGCAAATCGACACTAAAACCGGCTTGCTTTTCATTGGCACTACCTCCGATGAAATGTTCAGCACTTTTGATGCTGAAACAGGCAAAGGAAAAAGAGGGGTGAAAATAGTGAGTGAATTTAATAATTAACACACCAGCACTTACAAGCTCAATGGTAAGCAATACATTGTGATTTTAGCCAACGGAGGAGGAAAATTAGGACCAGAAGAGGGAGATGCACTTTATTGCCTTTGCTTTAGAATAAAGAACAATCAGTTTATTAATAGGAGGTAAAAAAATAAAACACTTCTCGTTTTTACCTTGCTAATTCCAAAAAATCAAGTTGAATTGAGGATATAATTGATATAATTAATTATCAATACTAAAAACTTATTCAAGATCAAGTGACGATTGTGTTGGTAATTGAGAGAACAATTTTTGATCAAATCTCACTTTTCTTCATTTTTCTGCCAATATTTCACTCAGATTATTAACAATTATCATTACCTTTAAATAAATCAATATTTAATACAATGGAAAAATTTAAACTTATAAAGCTATCGGCAATAGCTTTAGTAATCGTTATTTTAGTCGGAGCCAAAGCTGAACCGACAGAATTTGATCTTTCTCAATATGAACACCAGGAAGGTCTGAATGCATCAGTAAAAGATGATTTACTCACCGTAATCTGGCAAGGTGAAAACAACAATCAATTAAGGATGGCTTTTATCATTGAAGATGGAACGCCAACCATCAAGGAATTGGCTGTCCAATCATCCGCAACAGAAAAATGGCAAGTGATTGCCAACAATATAATACCCGAATATCAGGTTGTTTCCGGATTGCGTCGAGTAACACAACAGCAAACAGAACCGCTGGAAAAAATGGGTGTACCACTAACAACTGAAAAGCTAAATGAAATAAAATGGGAAGCATTTTGGGATGCACCACTTTATATCACAGATGAGCCCCCTAAATCTCATACAACTTCCATCCCGGCAGCAGAATCATTTGCTAATCACCCGGGAATGCCCAGGAATCCGGATGAAATTAACAGTGCTATGGCAAAATTCAGTGCCAAACGTTGTGCTGTTAAAACAAATGGGAGTCGTTTAGAAATTACTTTCCCGGGGGTAGAGGTTGGTGTTTTCGAAGGATATTTACGTTTCGACATCTACAAAGGGATAAATCTTTTTCGGCAAATGATAGTGGCTAAAACGGAACAGCCTTCAGTAGCTTTTAAATATAATGCCGGCCTTAAAGGTTTGCCATTATCCAGATCCAGAATGGTATGGCGTGATTTAGTTAATACCTGGCAAGAGTATCAGTTTGGAGGGCCAACCTATGAAAAACCAACCATTATAAAAAGCAATAACAGGTTAATTGCGGCTGAAATAAAAGAGGCAGGAATAGCCGCTTTTCCGCCACCACACAGTTTTTATTGGGCTCGCGAATCAGAACAAAATTTAGGCTATAGTTGGTATAGAAAAGACAGTGAAAGTTCCTTTTCTTTTGGTATTCGGCAAGCCGAACATGAAGAAGACCCTGAATTTTATCATAATTTCGCTCTTTATAGTGCCCGACCCGGTACCTGGCAGAGGATGCCCTTATTTTTCCACATAAGTGCAAAAGGTGGTGAAGATGCTATAGAGCATGCCTTGAAATTCACAAATAATGATCAGTTCAAACCCTTGCCTGGGTATAAAGTGATGGGACACCATTATCACGTAGGTCTGGTAAAAAGGCTTAAAAAGCTAGGGGGGTTAAACTATTTACTAAATGACATTAGCACCATTAAAGGGGTAGGAATAGACATTTTCAGCATCATAGACGGAGTAAGAGGTCCGGCACGTCACGATAAAGGAATGGCATTTGTAAAAGCACTTAAAGAATATTACGATGCGGCCCGCAGCCAGTCGGATAAGGATTTTCTGGTGATGCCCAATGACGAAAATAGCACAGGTGGAAGGCCGCCTTTTATGGGAGGTCATTATGACATATTAATTCCAGGCCCTGTTTATTGGAAGCCTTCACGCGCTGAAGGGGAACCGCTATATACAGAGCACCCTGAATATGGCAGGGTATACAATGTTGCAGAACCGATGGACCTGATGAAGATGACCGAGGAAGAAAACATGCTCATTTCCATGCCTCACCCCCGTTCTAAACGATCTACAGGATATCCGGATGCTATAAAAGACGAGCCGCAGTTTGAACATGTAAACTACTTTAGCTTAGGCTATCGATGGGGCATGGGGATTGATGCAAGCGAAATACGCCTGGGTGAATACCGGTTTCTTAACTTATGGGATGAGGCAAATAATTGGATGGCCGCTAAAAACCTGCCCCCTAAATTTGCTATTGCTATATCTGAAGCCAGATCTGATATAGGTGAGAGGGGTAAACCTCCCTGGGATGATGCCTATGGCATGTCTCCTGTAAACTACCTGAAAATTGATAAAATACCTTCGCTAAATGACATGAGTTTGATAATTAACACTCTCAAGCAGGGTGATTACTTTATGACATCGGGAGAAATTCTGATACCAAACTTTGAAATAAAAGGTAGTGGCAACAACAAAACAATTGTTGCTGAGGTGGAATGGACATTTCCTTTAGAATTTGTAGAGGTAGTATGGGGTGATGGCAAAATTATCGATAGAAAAATAATTCCGGCAACTGATTTACCAGCCTTTGGCAAAAAGCAGTTTGAGATACCATTTAATAGTGAAGGGAAAAAATGGGTGAGATTTGCTGCCTGGGATGTTGCCACTAATGGCGCTCTGATGCAGCCTATCTCTTTATTGTGATAATAAATTGAGGTATATTGATCAGTTTTGGCTCGTTATAAGCTTTATAACGAGCCAATTTATATTTGAATAAATGAAATATTTAACATTATTTGCATAATTTAGCTGAACAGTAACTTTGATTAACCGTAAAGTAAAAGTATGCTTAATCGTTCTACATTTATTAATTTGGCTTTACTTACCCTATTTGGTTTTGGTCTGGCCGCTTACTTTATCATTAATAACTATACTCAACAAGATTTTTGGCAGGTAATTACAGGAGAAACCGAATGGTTTTTTCAATTAGGTATAGGCATAGCCTATGGCTTACTGGTATCCATCATTGGTTGGATGATTATTAAAATGCCTTTTCAAAAAGCTACTAAAAATAAATATGCTCGCTTGATCCAAAGTCTGGATTTAAAAATTTCTGATATTATTTTAGTTTCTTTTTGTGCCGGAGTAGGTGAAGAATTATTTTTTAGAGGTGCTATACAACCATTGGCCGGAATATGGTTTACCGCCATTATTTTTGTAGCCTTGCATGGCTATCTAAATCCATTTAATTGGCAATTATCAGTTTATGGCATTTATATGACTATGGTTATTGCCGGTATAGGATACTTGAAAATCCATTATGGCTTAGCTAGCAGTATGATTGCACATACAGTTATTGATATTTATTTACTTTATAAACTCAATAATGAGTACCTGGAAGGTGAAACTCAGGCAGAAACCAGCGATATATAATTTTCCCACTTCTTTTTACCTACGATATTGATCAATAACATGTACATAGCGTAAAGCTCTAATGCAAAAGGCAAATACCCCAAATAACCCAGGGCGGGCATTTCAAAAAGATACCAAAAATCGACAAACGGAACCTGGTATATCCATTTAGGATAAGCGTACATGTTCCACATTTCCCAAAAAAAGCCACAAATAAGACAACCAATCCACAAGGCAAATACCGGACTCCAGTTTTTATTTTTAGTATTTTGCAATAGGTTCTTAAAGTTAAACCGCACGTTAATAGCTTCTGTAATGAAATATAGCGACATCCACATAAAAGCAGGAAAATACTGAGGCCAAATTAATAAGGCTATAAGCATTATACTTCCTAAAATAAAGAAAATCGTAGCTATACGATTAGAATCGCCGACTTTAACAAAATTTTTAAACCAATTGACAAATCGAAACGAACCCACTAATTCACTGGTTGCCATTACCGCGGGAAGCACGGTAGAAAAACTAATAGTTGCCAATATAAAATATTCAAAATCATTATATTGCTCTCTGCCCAGGTAAACCCAATAGTCAGTACGTAGATCTATTAACTCAAACAACCACCAAAAGGGTGATGAAATAAGAAACATTGATAAAAAAGCAGAAAAATTGCGCGTGACTTGTGAATGACCTTTACGCCAGTGGATAAGTCCGTTGATACTTAATATATAACCTAGCCACAGTGGAAAAAAGCCCCAGCTTGTTCTTAAACCATCCAATGCCCAATTGAAGTACCAAAACAAAGCTACTAAAATTAAGCCTAACCAGCCATACCAGGGAAAAATTTTTGTAGCTTCATTTTTCATTTTTATAATTTTTGCTGGGCTTTAGTTATCATGTCTTGCATCAATTTTCGTTGTTCTATCAAAGCCGCCACTTTATCTTTAGGATCCGTTCTTGCTTCCATCAAAATATATCCTTGATAATCCATTTTTACTAATAAATCAAACAATCTCTGATAAGGATAGTCTCCCACGTTAAATTCTCTCACGTGCACCGTATCGCCAAATTGATTTTTAACCAGGTTGAAATTGTAAACCAGGCCCTCTCCTTCTAAATCTTGCGCGTTACAGTTCCAACAAACAGTAACATTAGGATTGTCGGCAACATCCATTATTTTTTTGATATTGGGTAACAATTGAGTGCCTCTTCCATGCACTTCCAGTCTTATTTGCTGACCATAATCAGCACCAAAGGTTCCTATTTGATCAAGGGAGTTGCCAATTTGTTCCAGGGTCTTTTCATGACTTACGCCTTCATGAAATTGATTGGGCTTTACTTTTACACCGGTACCACCAATATCATGGCTCAACATTATAAATGCTTTAGCCTCTTCAATATTCTTTTTTAAAATTTCAGGATCAGGATTGTCAAATTGAGCATTGGTGCCCATGCCCATTACTTTCACTTTGCTTTGCTTAAATTGGTTTTTAACTGCCTCTCTCTCTTCAGCATTCAAAGCCGGTGATACATTATGCGCGTGATCTACCCTAAGCTCAACGGCTACTACACCGGATTTCTCACAATTTTCAATTAGTATTGGCAATGACCAATCTTTAGCCCAAAGATAAGTGACCAGACCAAATTGCATTTTGTTTCCTGATTTAGCATAGCTGGTTTGGCTTAAAGGCAAAAGCGATAAGGCAGCACCCGATGAGAGTTGATAAATAAAATTTCTTCTATTAATTTTCATAATTTTTGGTCATTTAGCAATATAATCATTTTTTAATCTTCATCATCTTCTCCGTATTTAGATTCGTAAGAAGAATCTCCATTATTACCCTCAAAATCATCACTCATTGGGTCATCAGAAGTAGTATAATCATCCTCTTCTTCTCCCAAGCTGAAATGAAATTCATCATCCGCGTTCTTTTGCTTTTTCACTTTATCAATGTGCACTTTTACCATATACACCGCGTCATCGGTTTCTAAAGGGACCGCAAAATAGTTTTCTCCTTGATAATTTGTAAGTCTTATCAATTGATTAGAATAGCCGTAAGGGTAGATTTCATTCAATTGATCTTGCAGATCCGGCGATAGTTTTTCAAAGCTTTTTATAATTCTTTTCTTACTAGCATTGGCTGGCACGTGCTTTTTCTTTTCCATGTTCAATTATACTTTCAACGATTCAAATAAACAAATGATGATTTTAAATGGATGCAATGCACTTTTATAATTTATTAAAATAAAATGTAAAGAATAAAATTTTTTCTTAATAATAAAAGCAAATGCAGAAAAAGATTTAAGCAAGTAACTTTTTTGCTGGCAGGATGGTTGATAATCGAATAAATAAACTAATTATATGGCTGCAACATTTGTTTTATTGATCAATTTTTCTGCTACACTATTTATGACTGGTTTGGTATGGTTTGTACAGGTAGTGCATTATCCTCTTTTTCAAAATATCACCAATAATTTTGTGGCTTATGAGCAGTTACATACGCGGCTCACTGGCCGTATTACTGCTCCGGCAATGCTGGTAGAGCTAACAGCAACTTTGCTAATGTGGTGGTTCTGGCCTTCATATTACGTTTTAAATACTATTATCTCTATATTGCTTTTGATAATATGGTTATCTACTTTTTTTATTCAAATCCCTCTACATAATAAACTTTGCTTTGCTTACAATCTTGAGAATTGTAGAAAACTGAAGAATACCAATTGGATACGTACTATCGCCTGGACGTTAAAGGGTATCTTTACTGCTATTTATTTTATTGAAATGGCCATGCTTTGATTACAAATATCTTGGAGCAACCTTACGTCTTTTCTTTTCAGGTGGCTCTTGCAAATTTCTTGGCCTTCTTTTTTTTCTACGATTCGTAGGTTTATTCTTTTTATTATCTGGTTTTGGTAAAAAGGAATAGATGAAAAATATAAAACCAAACAGGAATAAAGTACCTGCCGCACCTATAAGTACCTGATGATTTTTATCTTCAAAATCTAGTTGAATTCGTTCCTCTGTTCTTCCATATCTAGGCTGTATGTTAAGTACAAAAATATCGAGGAATACCTTTGGCTTAGCAAGTGCTTCACGTTGCCACATTCGCTTTGTCATATCGCCTTCTGCTCTAAACCCCTGAACGTCTACCCCATAAAACCAGCCAAGAAATAAAGCACGCTCAAGGTGAAATGCCTGAGAGATAATAATTACATCCTCTACTCCAAAATGATATCGCAACCTCACCATCGAATCAAGTGTTCTGAAACCGGCATAATCAATTTCAATGTCACGACTTGGTATACCCCGGCGAAGTAAATCGTTGCGCATATCCAAGGGTTCATTGTAATTTCCAGTATTATCTCCAGAAATAACTATTTTATCTACCTTACCAGACTTATATAATTCTACTGTGGCATCAATTCGATAGATATAGTAAAGATTGTCACCCTCTTTCGTTCTAAGTTTTTTATTAGTACCTAAAAGCAACGCGTGCGTGGCTTCATTTAAAGCGTCAGGGTTTGATTTTACCCTTGGTAAAGAGTAAAAGAAAATAATACCGTTGGTCAACAAAATAAATTCAGCAACCACAAGAATAGTTACCACTACTTTAGATACTGTCCATAAAAGGCTATAAATCAATACTGGCTTAGGTTCGCTGTAATTTTCGTCTGTTTCGTCGTTGCCGTAATATTGGTTTTTCTTTTTAGTTTTTCTTTTAATACCCCCTTTTATCCGAGTAAAAATTGACTTTATCCATTGATCAGTAAAAAAAAACAATATTAATAGCACCGAGATTAAAAAAGAAGTATAGAGCATATTCCAACTATCCATGTTGGAAGCATTTTCGAGAAGCGTATAGATAAAACTTACATGTTCTTCGGGATTAAGTTTTTGCATCGCTTCCCATGCTTTATTGGCATCTTTATAATAAATGATAGCTATAGACACCGATACAATTGTAATCCAGAAAATTATCGATAAAAAAATCTTTAGAAGCTTATTTATATAGCGCATGTATTGTGATTGTTTATATTTACTAATTTGAGAAAATTGAGAAAATTTAAAAAAACAATTTAATCTTAAAACATACACGATTGTAAAAACAACTTATTAAAAACCAAACTTTTATAATTTATTTTAAAATATTTCAAAATTATATTCTGATAACAGTTGTTGGGCGACACAATAAATTTTACAACTTTATTAGATAATTCTCGTAATTCTTGTTAACTTTGCATCACAATTTAAAATTAAAGAAAATTATCATTAATATGGAGCGTTTACTTACGGTTTTAATAATTTGCGGAATTTTACTTTATTTTTCTGAAAAAATGATCTTTAACCTAATAATCTATTCAATAATGACAATTGAATTCGTGTTAGCAGGAATTAAAGTAATAAGAAAGAAAATTTACGGATACAATTAAAATATCACTGAATGAAGCAAACGGCTGTTTTTACACAGTCGTTTTTTTTTGCCTTTTTTTGTAAAATCCAGCAAACCAACGCTATTTTAGGTCTAACGCTATTAACCAAGAGACTAAAAGCTTCAAAATAAAGGTGTGAAATGGATCAAAAGTTATGATCTACTAAATATAATAACTGTTTTGTATAAGAAATAGGTCATTTTCATCTTTATTCCCAATATTTTTCAAAAATTCACCCATTCTTTATAGTATTATTAAAGGCAAATTGCCATTGGCCAAGCTGAAGATATATAATGTTGCCATCATGGCTAAATTTATATAATTAATATCAATTTTCCATTGAGTCAGTCAAAAGAGCGCAAAATCGGATGTAATATTTTACAAAAATTCATTATATTTACTAAGCTTTTGTATCTCTTTTTACGAAAGATGATATTTGAAATTGATTTTGCTAATAAAATTGACATTAGAAATGCTAAAAAAAAATTTCCTTATAGCAATAGGATATTTAATGTTTTCATGCACCATAAACCAGCCTAAAGTAGCTATTACTGAAAATCATTATTTTAATAAAAATAGCATGGCAATTGCAGTTGCTTTTAAAACAAATGTATACATCATGCCAGGCAGCTACAATAATCTTGATATTGTTGCCAGACTTAATAAAGATGACATAGTCACTGCGGTGGGTTTTGAAAAGGGATTTATTAAAGTAATGGTAAGTGGGCAAGTAGGATATATTTCGGAACAGTATTTAAATCAGAATCCATTTTTTGATTATTGGAAAGAGCAGGTTCTGCTGTCCATGAAGATGTAATATTTTACATCAAATATGCAAAATAACTTGTATCCAATTACCGCTATAATGCAAATCATCTTATTCAATTCTCGATTTTGCTATATTATTTTTTAAAATGATTTATATTTACGCATGTTTTTTTTAATGATTATTTAATCAAATTTTTATGAATATCCGTTCATTTTTTTGGCAAATCATCAAAAGTAAAATTAATATTCCCGCGTCAAATAAACAAACCATCGGTTATTCGAGGCAGCAGAGACCATTGTTT
Source organism: uncultured Roseivirgaceae bacterium (assembly GCA_964592475.1). Lineage (GTDB taxonomy): Bacteria > Bacteroidota > Bacteroidia > Cytophagales > Cyclobacteriaceae > CAZQEZ01. Next base: position 1,304 of record CAZQEZ010000074.1, on the reverse strand, counting down.
GCTTATTTATTTGGCTCTGGTAATCAACAGGTAAGTTTGATGGCCGGAGCTCATGCCGATGAGCCTACTGGTCCAAGGTTATTAAATCATTTGGTCAATTTTCTCACTAGTTTATCCGCAAGTCATCCTTTGTTACAAAACTATACCTGGTACATCATTCCGCACATAAACCCTGATGGAGAGAATAAAAACTTACGTTGGTACAGTTATCAGGATGAAGTATATGATTTAGCCAATTACCTACAATATGTGATAAGAGAAAAGCCCGGAGATGATATTGAATGGGGCTTTCCTAATCAGGAAAATAACGCTTTAAGGCCAGAAAATGAGGCAGCCTATAACTTTTGGCAACAAAATAAGGACGGGTTTCAGTTACATGCCTCTTTGCATTCTATGGGCAAGTCCTATGGCCCTTGGTTTTTAATAGACGAGCAATTCCTTTCACAAAGTGATTATATTCAGCAAGTATGTAAAGAAGAAACGATTAAAGCAGGTTATCAACTTTTTGATATAGATCGAAAAGGTGAGAAAGGGTTTAGTAGGATAGCTCCCGGATTTGCCACAAAACCTCAAAGTAAAGCTATGAAATTATTTTTTCTACAAAAAAACCAGCCTGAAATGGCAGAAAAATTTCATGCCAGCTCTATGGAAGCAATTAAATCAATTGGTGGCAATCCTCTGACTATCGTATCTGAAATGCCACTTTTTGTTTTGCCCAAAAACGACCAGGATATATCGTGGCCAAACGGTGGTTTGGACAAGTGGAACAATAAATTAAAAGAGTGGGGTGAAGAACTTAAAAACAAACAAATAACACCGGAACAGGTAAAACAATGGGCGCAAAAAGATGGCATTAAACCAATGAGAGTCGTTGACCAAATGTACTTACAGTGGATTTTTATTTGTGCAAGCCTTGAACAACTTGATAAGCTTTAATAAATTTCTATTTGTAAATGGCAGGTCTTTGTGAATTAAACATTAAACCAGCACCTGCCAACCATCCTCCTATGACCGGGCCCAAAATTGTGGTAAGAGCGCTAAAGGTAGACCAGGTACCATACGCTTTGCCGCGCCTTTCTTTAGGAATCAGTGCCGAAATATTAGAAAGACTTCCGGGAACCATTAAAGCCCTCCTATCCCCTGTATCGCCCTACCGGCGATAAGAACATATTTACTAGGAGATAAACCGCAAATCAAGGAAGCGATTGAAAAAATAACGATCCCAATCACAAAAATTTTTTTACGACCAAAATAATCTCCTAAAGAGCCTCCCAATAATATTAAATAATGTTTATTTGTTTATT
>CAZQEZ010000073.1:0-22352 GCA_964592475.1 uncultured Roseivirgaceae bacterium | reverse complement strand
GATGGAGCGGCTTTAAGGAGGATGCTAATCCAATGTATGAAGATTATGGATGCGGCGGAATGTATAGCTTTAGCTTATATCCTAATCCGGCAAGTACCCATTTGACAGTATCGCTAGATGAAAACGATAAAAGTAATAAAGAATTTAGCACTAGCAACTCTACTGACGGATATGAGATTTATAACAACGACAAAGAGTTTAATATTGATCTCTACAACAATAACCAGGAACTAGTATTTACATCAACTTCTACCAATAAAAAATTGGTTATTGAAACGGAAGTTTTACCAGCCGGTACTTATTTTCTGCACTTGCATTATCAAGACCAGGTACAGAAAAGACACATTATTATTGAGTAATAATTGACTTACAAAAGATAAAGAGTATTATTTATTATTAATAACGCTCTTTATCTTATTTTTTTATCACGTGGATTCAAGTCATAAATAAACTCCAAATGTAAATAATGAAATTAGACGACACCTATTTCTTAATTAGCACCTTCGCGTCATTAAAGCCATCGGTTTCTAATCGATAAATGTATTTTCCTGCTTTTAGGTTTCGCAAGTCTGCTTTGACTTCATGCGCACCCGGTGTCATTTGTTTGTTAATCACTTCCTGCATTAGCCGTCCTTGTTCATCATAAACGGTGATTTTTACCATGGCAGATTTATTAACATGAAAGCCAATAGTTGTAATATCTTTCACCGGGTTGGGGTAGCAATTTTCCAGGCGGAAGCGGCGATCAAAAAAGGCATTTTTACTACTGGTAACCTCCCCTATTAAATCCAGCTTCTGATTTTTAAATTCGCCAAAGAGCGTTTTATCCAAAGTAGCATCATCAGCACCCAGCCAGTCTTGCAAAATAGTGGAAAGCGGCTGCCTATAGTCGTATTGCTGCGGTACATTATTGCGCTCCAGATTAGATAAATCCGGGTTAGAACCAATAATGCCTGGTTTTACCGCTTTGCCAAATACCAGCATTGGAGCGCCGGTACCATGGTCAGTTCCCCAGCTACCGTTTGATTCCGGCCTTCTACCAAACTCAGAATAGGTTAAAGATACAACCCGATCTTCTAAACCCAGATTGCGCAAATCATCCTGAAAAGCTTTCATGGCAGAAGATATATGATAAAGTAAGGCCGCGTGCTTGCCCATGGTAGCATCATATGGCTCTACTTGCTCGGCGTGAGTATCAAAACCACCGATACGAGCCAAAAATATTTTCGTTTTAATTCCACCACTTAATAATCGTGCAATTAGTCGCAACTGACCAGCTAATCTATTTTTTAGGCTGCCTTGCGGCGCATTTAATGGATACTTTTCCGGATAAATGACGGATGAGTTGCTGCCCTGCTCGTATACTTGTTTTAAGCGATTGGCATATTGATTACTTTGTTGCTCTATGCCCATGATGTACTCCAGTTCATCGCCATAGTGCGAATCAGCTATTGACGCAGGTAGTTCACCACCGGTACTATTGATTAAATCATAAAATTGCTGTGGGTTTTGCACCGAAAGACCTGCAGGAATACCGCTTTCACGGTGAAATGCAAGTGAAATTCCGGTTCCAATTTCCAAGCCCAGTGGGTCAGGCATTTGATCATTGGGATAGTTATCAGGATAGCCCGGATACGATTCATCTAAATATCGACCCATCCAACCCGAACCAAAATAATCGTTGTAGCCGCCACCCATAAACCATATATCGCGGCCTCTGAAGTGCGATCCATTATTGTTTTCATAGGATACCCCCTGCACTATGGCCATTTTACCTTGATCATAAAGTTCTTTGGCGCCTATCATATCGGGATGCAAACCCACCTGATCTTCTATAGGCAAAGTGCTATCCAATGGTATGTACTTGCGCGAACCATTGGTAGGAATAGCAATATTGGGTCTCAGATTATAATATAAGCTATATTGATCTACAGGCACAATTGTATTAAGGCCATCGTTACCACCATGTAACTGCAAAATGACTAATACCTTATCGTTTAAAGACCCCGCTGCCACTTGTTGAAGTTGGCTTTGGCGGGCAAATAAATAAACCGGAATGCCACTGAGCATAAAAGGTGCCGCTCCCGTGAGCGTCATTTTTTTAATAAAATTACGTCGATTCATGTTTTTCAAGTTTTTTACTAGCTAAGTTGGTACTCTGGTGATTGGGTAATGGCAATCACTAAATTTTCAATTTGGGCTCTTACGGCCGATCCATCTCCGGTTTGCTTATAGTTTTGCCACTCAAATTGCCAATTGATGGTGGAGAGTGTATCTTTTAATACTACATCTTTATAGTATTGGTAGCGCTCCTCCGGAATTTCTTCTGGTAATAGGTAATCTACCAAAGCACTTACAATACTATCCGGATCAGATGGATCTTGTATGTGACTTGTGTTATCAACATAAGCAAGCACATCCAAATCAATTCCATTGTCCGGGTTAAGACCTGCCAATATACGGGCTACGAATTGATATCTCAAGGCCAAATAATTAGCGGATATCCAATTGCGATTGAACCCGGGCCGCTGATGATAAGCCGCGTAACCCGCTACTTCAAATGGTTCGTAAAGGTCGAGACCTTGATCAGCAGCTTGTTTAAGCAATATTTTATAATATTCATAAAAAGATTCCGCATCTGATTGATAATCCGGCACGTCATTTTTGAAGAAACGAATGGTTCCAATTACCAACTCGAGTGGTGATTTTATAATGGCTCCTATATTATCGTCTTGTTCTACCGCGTTGTCCATATCATAAAAGTGAGTGCTCCGGAACAATTGCGATAATACAGGTAGTATTTCATAATCATTTTGAATGAAGGTATTGGCCAAAGGCGTGATAATATCGTTTTCTATCGCATCGTCAATTTTATAATAAACAAAAAAACGATATAGTCTCCGGCAAATATGGCGAGCAGTTTCTGGTTGTTCAAATATCATATTTACCAACTGATCCAGTTCTTCCAAAGTATTTTCAATGGTAACTTTTCCCTCTACAACCTCTAGCGGGGCAATGGTTCTATTTTGAAAAGCCGCACTAAACTGCTTTGTACTGCCATCGTGGCGACTTGCATATTCACCATCATTCGATTTAATTATTCCAATCGGAATACCGCAATCAGGATCAGGATTACTAAACGTTTTATCGTATCCATAGCCCGACAGCACTTTAGCAGCTTCTTGTATGTCCGACTCAGTATAATTGGTATAGTTGTCGGGGCCTACTTGCACACCCTTTCCTATAGTGTACAATTCAAGAAATTCTCTGGCAAAATTTTCATTGGGTCTGCCCTTTTCATTTAAATGACCATCCAGGTGCCTTAGCATGGCATTGTCGAGACACATCTTCTTTGCTAGAACTTTGAAGTTACCTAAAGCATAATACCGAAATAATGCATTTTGATAATACAGAGCCTCGTTATCCTTCATACGTGAGGCAATGGTGGTGAAAAGCGTATGATGAAAAAACACCATTTTTTCAGCTATGGTACTACTTCCCACACGCATTTGCTCCATCCACCAACTAAAGATATAGCGATCAAAGCTACCTTTGTCTGGTTCAGGATTGTTGTAATCAGGACTTAACCAACTTACACCTTCAGCCGGATCTAAGGGCGGGGGTGGTTGGGAGGCCGGTTTTAATACATCATTTACTGCTTGTGGAATACTTTTTTGGGCAAAGCTATCTACTTCTGCTTTGGTAGGACCAAAGCCGATCCTACGAAGCAAATGAGCAGCTTTTTTTCTTCCCAAACTTCCACTGGCGGGGCTTATACTAGGCATAATTGACAGAACAATGGTTGAACAAAAACTAAAACAATTTCAAAAGTAATAAAAATCAAATAGAACTAGATTTTTATTTTCAGCAAATTATTACATCTCAATTTTGCTCTGTCTCGATTAATTATATGGCAAAAACTTATATTTGGTAAAGAAATTTCTGCTATTTACTTGAATATGAGTATGATTTAAAGCGACGCTCTAATTTGCTCCACTTCACTTGCACTCACCGCCGAAGCATTATTTTGAAAATTTTGACGAATGTATGTAAGAACAGCAGCAACTTCGTCATTTTTTAGAAAATCTTGGGCAGGCATCACGTTGTTGTAGCTTTCTCCATTGACTTCTATAGGGCCTTCTTGTCCGTTTAAAACAAGCTTAATTAGTCTTTCCTTATCGCCCCGTACCCAATCGGTGGCAACAATTGGTGGATATAAGCCGTCTACACCCGAGCCATCAGCTTGGTGGCAAACAAGGCAAAATTTGTTGTAAATGGATTTTCCCTTGGCCATCACGTCATTTTCAGTTGATGTTTGAACCTCGGGCTGGGAAGCAGGTGCTGAGGGCTGATTGTTATTTTCTTTTTGACCGGATCCTCCGCAAGCACAAAACATAAAAGTTAATATAATTGGCAAAAATTTATTCATAACATTATAAGTTCGATTAAGCTATAAATACAAAAATGAAATATTTTTAGCTTAAGTCAAACAGAATACAGTTAGTATTGAGAAATTATATAAAATATACATTATTAAAATTAAAAGTATTTGGCTAAGTTGAAATTTACTTGATGCATTATTTGTTGTGGGTGAATGACCATTAAAAGTAAAGTCAGTGCGGTTGAAAGGGTTTTCAACCAACTGGATAAAAAAATTGCTGGCTTACAAGCCCAATCGGGTTTGCACTGCTTAACAAACTGTGGAGCTTGTTGTAAAAAACCTGATATAGAAGCTAATATAATTGAATTTATTCCATTGGCTTATCAACTATACCTGGAAGGAAAGCTGGAAACAATGCTTGAAACGATAGAGCAGCGCGATGAACAAACTTTGTGTATTAACTTTTCTCCTTTTAATATTGATAGTAACAGCGGCTATTGTAATCAATATAAAAATCGAGGCTTAATTTGTCGACTTTTTGGTTTTTCGGCAAGCAGAGACAAGTTTGGTCAACACCTATTGGTTACCTGCAAATTAATTAAAGAATCGCAATCAGCTATTGTAGAAAAAATTAATAATGACTTAAAAAAAGGCAAAAAAATACCAGTAATAAGTCAATATTATGAAAAATTAAGAAATGTCGATTATAACCTTAGCGATCAATTATATCCAATTAATACGGCTATTAAAAAAGCTTTGGAATATGTTGCCATGTACTTCTACTATCGAAAACCCAAAGTCTCTTAAAAGGCTCTTTTATCTTAAATATACCTTCTCCTAAATAACATGAAGGAGGAGGCAATTTCTTAATTAAGCTGAACCGGCCAATGAGGTGACATAACCCTTGCGGTATCTACATAGCTTTTAATAGTGTCCAAAACTTGAGGGTGCTCATCAGCAATATTGTTTTTTTCTGCTAAATCTTTGTCCAGATTGTATAGCATCCAGTCTTTTTCCGGAGCCAACTTAATAGCTTTCCATTGTTTCCAGCGCACAGCTTGCTGAAATCCTTTTTCATAAAACTCCCAGTAAAGAAACCGGCTAAGTAAAGTTGGTTGGTTTTCTCCAAAAATTATAGGTTTTACACTTACACCGCTTATATTCTCAGGTATAGATACTCCGGCAACATCTGCTAAAGTAGGCAACACATCAGCAAAATACCAATAGTGCGTACTGTCTATTGTATTGGCAGGTACTTTTGGTGGATATTTCACGATCATAGGGGTTCTGATACCACCTTCGTACATATCTCGTTTGTAGCCTCTCAAAGGACCGGAACTATTAAATCTTCCTTCCCACCTACTCGCAGCCCCATTATCAGAGCAAAAGAAAATCATGGTGTTTTCTTCAATACCTTTTTCTTCTAATAATTTTACTATTTTTCCAATGTCACCATCCATTCGGGTAACCATTGCAGCGTATATTTTTTCTTTTTCTTTCCAATCTTTCTCGGCATACTCTCCCAGGGTAGGCACTACTAAATCGCTATGAGGAATGGTATAGGGTAAGTAAAGAAAAAATGCGGTGTCACTATTATTTTCTATAAAATCCAGTGCGAAATCTGTAAAAAGATCATGCACATAGGTTTTATCTTTCCCTTCAAGATTTCCATCAAGTACTACTGAGTCCTGATTGTGCCAAACATATTCGGGATAATACGTGTGCGCATGACGCTGATTAAGATAACCAAACCATTGATCAAAACCTTGTTTAGCAGGTATACCGGTTGTTCCAGGCTCGCCCAGCCCCCATTTTCCGGTAATTCCAGTTACATAACCAGCCATTTTCAGCACTTCAGCTACGGTTACATCTTCTGGTTGGAGCGGAAGCCTACCTTGTGGAGGCGTACCACCCACTTTGGCAAAATTACCTCGCACCCTGGTTCGACCAGTATGCTGGCCAGTCATCAATACACTTCTTGAAGGAGCACAAACGGGAGCTCCCGCGTAGGCCTGGGTAAAGCGAATGCCTTCATTGGCCAGTTGGTCAATATTGCTGGTATTGATAAGTTCACCACCGTAAGCACCTAAATCTGTATAACCTAAGTCGTCTGCCATTATAAATATAATGTTGGGCTTTTCGTGATTGGTAGCATTACTAGTACTTTTATCGGGTTGAGTTTGACACGCTTCAAAAGCAAATAAAACAAAAAGAAGCAAAATAAAGTATTTCATGATTATGAGTTTATATTTGTATAAATATGAAGGCTAAAGTTAGTAATTTTTTAAAAACCATTAAGACAATGTTCATCTGGATTGGCGGAGTTATTTTATTTTTGATTGTGCTCGCGTTTTTAATTGGCTGGATAATATCAGCTCCTGGTTATAATGGACCCGTAAGCGATAATTTTGATGGAAATAAATTTAAAAATATCAATAATGTACAAGCCAATGGATTTGGTGAAGTATTAAAATGGATGGTACAAAGGGAAAAAGAACCCTGGCAACCTTCTCCTGAACTGCCCCCTGGCTCTGCGCCAAAAAAAGAAAGTGAAAATTTAAACATTACTTTTATCAATCATTCTACTTTTCTAATTCAGTGGGATGGCAAAAACATACTTACCGATCCTATCTGGAGTGAACGAACCAGTCCTGTTTCATTTGCTGGTCCTAAACGTAAGCGACCGCCAGGGATACTTTTTGAAGATTTACCTACAATTGATGTCGTATTGATATCACATAACCATTACGACCACCTTGATTTACCCACTATTAAGCAACTTGAAAAAAAGTTCTCACCACTATTTGTGGTGCCGCTTGGGGTAGATCTTTTGCTGAAAAATAAAGGGATTGAGCGAGTCACGGTAATGGACTGGTGGGAAGATTTCTCCTATGGTAGCTTTAATATAGCTTGTGTGCCAGCACAGCATTTTAGCGGAAGAGGCATCGGTGATCGTGATCAAACCTTATGGGCGGGCTATATTATAATTCACGAGCAAGAAAGTCTTTACTTTGTAGGAGACACGGGTTACGGTTCATTTTTTCAAAAGATTAAACAAAAGTATGCCCCCATTGACGTAGCATTAATACCGATTGGTGCTTATAAGCCTAAATGGTTCATGTCACCAATTCATATTTCTCCTGCTGAAGCGGTAAAAGTACACCAAGAACTTGGCATTGGTACTTCTATTGCCATGCATCATGGCACTTTTCCCTTGGCCGACGATGGCAAAGATGACCCAATAAATGATTTACAAAAAGCACTGCAAGAACAACAAGTACCTGCAAATAACTTTGTGATTTTGGAAGAAGGAAAAGCCTGGAAAAAATAAACTTGCGCTGGTTTTTTTGATATTGCGCAAGTTTATTTATACTAGTTAATTATTTTATATGAGCTTCATTTTATCAGGATCCCAATGCACAATTTTATCTTCAAAATAGCTAATATTTGCAGCTAAGGAAGGTGCTGCTGCTCTTAAGCCATAGCTTGCGTCTTCCACTATTTTTGAACCATCTCTTATCGCCGCAATTAAGTTTACCCAATGATCGTATCGGTCGTCATACCCTTCCGGTGCCTGATAAGTCACTTCTCCTGGCTCTTGTAAATTTTCACTTACACTATAGTACTTTTGCTTATACCCTTCAATAAATTCTTTTTGAGTACTTTCAGGAAAAGTAAATAACGAATCATAACCGCCGTACTCCGGTTTTTTAGGCATTGGGGTTTTAGATAAAATTATACTATTTCCCTTTAATAACATAGAACCCTCAGATCCTACAATCCTCAAGCCATTTTCGGTTTGACCACCCGCCACAAAATTTACCCTGATAGAAAGATTAAATGCCGGATGATTGTCTGTAGCAGGATAATCCATCAATGCCATCATGATATCCGGCACATCTCTACCGTCTTTCCAGTAACGCAATCCACCCGAGGCATAAACTTTATTAGGTCCATTAGATTTTACAATATTATTAATCCAGGAAATCAGATGTACATATAAATCACCAGTAATTCCAGTACCATAATCCTGATAGTTTCGCCAACGGAAAAACCTAACAGGATCAAAAGCTACTTTAGGGGCATCACCCAAAAATTGGTTCCAGTCGATGTTTTCAGGCGATGCGTCAGGTGGAATAGAATATTGCCATGCACCCAAAGTTGAATGCCTGTCATAAGCGGCATCGATCATCACCAGATCTCCTATCGCACCTGATTTGTAGATTTCATGCGCTCGCTGATGTACGATCGAGCTTACCCCCTGGCTACCAATTTGAATAGGAACCTTTGTTTTTCTGGCAGTTGCTATTATCGCATATCCTTCTTCGATTTTATGTACCATTGGCTTTTCCAGGTACACGGCTTTTCCATTTTCCATAGCATCAATAGCAATGTAGTCGTGCCAATGATCTGGCGTGGCAATTAATACCACGTCCACGTCGTCCATAGCTAAAATTTCTTTATAATCTTTAGTAGTTTTTACCTGGTTACCAAATTCTGCTTTTACTTGTGTAAGTCGTCCATCATAAAGATCACAAGCCGCTACTAATTCTACCCCGGGTACCTTCAATGCGGTTCGTATATTAATAAATCCTATTATACCCGTACCTATAGCTGCTAACCTTACTTTATCATTGGATTTGTATGCTTTGCTTTCAAGCGTATGAAGTTGAGGATTGATAATGATACTTTGAGCAGCTGCCTTGCTACTAATAATGGTGGGTAAAGCAATACTGCCACCTGCTAATTTTTTTATAAACCTTCTTCTATTATCTTTCATATTTCCTTTTTTGGGATTGAAAGTCTAATATAAGGAAAAAAAATGAAAATAAAATAAAGAGGCTGCCGCTGCAAATTAAAAATTTTTGTGAATAATGTAACTTAACTCGAAGAAAATACGTTAATTGCAACACAAGTACTTTTGATAGTATTACAATGTTAAAAGTAGTAGTAACTTTTTTTCATACCTTTAGTAAATAATAAAGAGGCGTCAATTAAGGCGCTTTTTTTATTTATATATAGGAATAATTAAATATATAGGGATAATTAAACCTGTTTTTATGGTAGAACAGTAGGTTCAATTCTTACATATTTTTCATACAAACATTAATTATAAATAAACGTTTAAATAAAAAATTGTATTATAAAAACAAAAAAATATCTTTCTAAAATGAAGTTATCCCATGATTTTTTAATCTTATCGGTGAATATTATCAAAAAAGTCCCTATTTTTGTAATAAATCAATAAGATTAGTATAATCTTGTTAAATCTATATAAAAACTAAATAATTTATGATTGATACAAATAAAATTATTGAACTTATTAAATTAAAACAGCAAGGGGTTCTAATTAGGAATGTTGAAACAGGAGAATTTATAGAACCTCAACCGGGCGAATCTGGAAATTTTGAATTTGTAGATGCCTCAACAATTGATGAGCTAATTTTACAAGAAGCTATAGGTGAAAAAGTAGGACAGAATGACCTTTTAGTTATGTATGTATTAAAAAATTTACTAGAAAAGAAGTTGTCTCCTGTGCAAGTAAGTAATGTTAAGAAAAAAATGGCGGAAGGTAAAGTGGGAACTCGCCGCAGAAGAAGAACCAAGGCTGAAATGGAGCAAGCAAAACAGCAACAATAAAAACACTTTTAAAGGCAGCCCAATAGCTGCCTTTTATATTTTACATATTTGGCAAAGCCGCCTCTTTCATCTTCAATGTTTTCCTTAGGAAATCATTTAATGATTAAGTTTAAAAAATAGGAGATGCATAAAACTAAAAGTGTTAAAACTCGTTTTTTTTACCTGCTAATTAATATTTAAGTGGTTATTTCTATCCAAACTGGCGCGTGATCACTTGTTTTCAGCCATCCTCTTACATGTTTATCTACACCAGCGGCTTTTAACTTCGGTTTTACTTGTTCGTTTAGTAAAAAATGGTCAATTCGAATACCGGCATCTCTGGCATAAGCATTGCGAAAATAGTCCCAAAAGGTGTAAATGGTTTCATCGGGATAAAGCTCCCGAATAGCATCTGTCCATCCCTGAGCCATTAGTTCTTGATACGCGGCCCTGGTTTGCGGTAAAAACAGTGCATCTTTAACCCACCGTTCAGGCTTGTAAGCATCTGCCTCCGTAGGAATAACATTAAAATCTCCTGTAAGTATTACCGGTATATCTTTTTCTAGTAAGCTATTGGCATGCTGGGCAAAACGAACCATCCAATTCATTTTATAATCGTATTTAGGCCCGGGAGCAGGATTTCCATTGGGCAAGTACAAACAACATAATCTTATACCATTTACATCAGCTTCTATGAATCGGCTCTGCAAATCTTCATCATCACCAGGAAGCACCCTTTGAATTTCATTTACCTCACAGTTACGGTATAAAATAGCTACACCATTCCAACTTTTTTGCCCATGCCAAATGGCTTCATAACCTACTGCCTTTATTTCCTCCAGGGGAAATTTTTCTTGAGGCGCCTTTAACTCCTGCAAACATGCAATATTAGGTTCAGTTTCTTCCAGCCATTTTAAAAGAACAGGTAGGCGAGCGTTAATACCGTTGACATTGTAAGTTGCAATTTTCATTGAATAAATATAAGTTTGATAATTAAAAAATGATCTGCAAAAATAGTCAAAAATATATAGCTGGCAGAAGTAATGAGTTTCATTTAATAAGCTATAGCCGGATATAATTATTACTTGCTGCTAACAAGCGCTGATCAAAGAGATTAGTTCTATGTGAAATTGTGTGGATAGTTGAATTTTTACTTATTGTTGATTAATATGTGCAAGAGCCCCAAAGTGGGCGAAATCAATGGTAATGTTGGATTTGTGACCAATTTTAAACTAACATTATTACCTTAATTAATTATTCAGGTAATAAAAAATGGGAGTGGGTGAATGATAAAATTCTCAGTTTTAAATGAAAAGCCAAAATGCAGAGCTTACCGTCAAATATGAAGAGGTGAATGCTCAACTTACGCACGAGCGTCAAGAAAAAGAAAACTATCGTGAACTGTTACAAAACAACCAATTGCTTTGATTGTAGCCATAGCCAATAACCTTTCCAGCTACAGCCTGTTTAAGCTAAAAATTTAATGGTTATGAAAAATTGGTTATTTTTACTTTTATTTGTTTTACTTTTTACCACTACCGCTGCCGCGCAGTCAGATCAACTCACACAATTCAATCAAGAACGTTTACAAATTAATAAAATAGGTATGTTAACTCTTGGAGGATGGGCACTAGGCAACATCGCAGTTAATGGTCTACTTACGCGCGATGCGAGTGGCAGCACCAAGTATTTCTACCAAGGCAATATCTATTGGAACCTGGTAAACCTGGGATTGGCAGGATTTGGATATTTTGCTGCAAATGGTAGCGATCCTACTTCCTATAATCTGTCTGAATCACTAAAGGAGTTTTACAGTATTCAAAAAATACTTTTATTGAATGCCGGCCTTGATGTGGCTTATATTACCGGGGGCTTCTTTTTAAAAGAAAGAGCTAAAAATATAGAAAAACGACGGGATATGTTTACTGGATTTGGTAACGCGCTCATTTTGCAAGGCGGATTTCTTTTGGCATTTGATATCGCGATGTTTTTAATCCATAATTCTAACGCTGACTTTTTAAATAATATTAGCCTAAGCCCCAACGGGTTAGGCATGATAATTAAATTTTGATTGGCAACAAATATTCAATCATTAGCAGGAACTAATTATACGGAAAAAGCATTTTAAAAAAAACATTGATGCTTACAAATGATAAATAATTTTCTTTTTATGGGAAGCATAGGCGGATGGGAGATCCTGCTTATTATGCTGGTAGTGCTAATCTTCTTTGGAGCCAAAAAGGTTCCGGAATTGGCTCGTGGTTTGGGTAAAGGAATCCGGGAATTTAAAGATGCCACCCAAAATATTCAAAAAGATCTTGAAGTATAAATTTAATTGGGTTTTATGGTTCGAAAATGCGACCCCGAAAGAGTCGCATTTTTTTATTTTATAATCCGTTTACTTACCACATTAAATCTTGCTGACAACAAAATTGCAGCTACTGTCAAGCCGGTCAATAAGCCAATCCAAATACCATGCGCACCATATCCTAATTTAAATGCCAACAAATACCCTATCGGCAAACCTAAAATCCAGTAGGCAATCAATGTGATGATCGTAGGGATTTTAACATCTGCCATACCACGCAATGCACCCAGTCCTATTACTTGTATACCGTCTGAAACCTGAAAAAAAGCAGCTATGACCAAGAGTTGTGCAGCTAATTCTATTACTACCTCATCATCGATGTATAACCTGGCTAAAAAATAGCGACCCGTAATGAAAATAATTGCTGCAATAGCCATTAAGGCAATGGACATTAGGTAACTGGTAAAACCGGCGGCTCTTAATGTATCTTTATCACGACGGCCAAGTTGATTACCAACCCTGACAGTTGCAGCAGCCGCGATACCTGCGGCCAGCATGTAGCTGATCGAGGCAAGATTAATAGCAATCTGATGAGCGGCCTGTTCGTTTTCACCCAACCAACCCATGAAAACTACTGCCATACTAAAAGCACCAACTTCAAAAATGTACTGAAATCCGGTAGGCAAGCCAATGGATACTATTCTGCGAAAGGTGTTTTTATAAAAATGTTTTAATTGAAAAAAGTAAATATAAGGTCGGTAGATAAGATTCAAAAAGACATACGCGTTCATAAGCATAGCCATAAAAACCCGTGAGCCAAGAGTAGCCCAACCTGCTCCCATCAGACCTAATGCCGGCAATCCTGCCTTTCCGAAAATTAGCAAGTAATTAAAAAAAATATTGAGCAAGTTAGAAAAAACAATGATGTACATTGCTTGACGGGTTTTTGAAAGCCCTTCAGCAAATTGCTTGGAGCTTTGAAAAAACATGAAAGGTATCAGCGAAAGACTTATAATCTGAAAATAAGGTATTGTTAAAGCCACTACATCTTCCGGTTGATTTAGAAATTTGATTAGTGGTGCACCAATAAAAAAGAATAAGGAAAACACGATACCCAAAACAGCATTGAGCATAAAGCCATGATTAAAAAACTGAGCAGCTTTAGGTTGGTCCTGCTCACCTTCTGCCAGTGCTACTAAAGGAGTAATGGCAGAAGAGAATCCAATGCTAAAGGCAAGCAAAACCATAAAAAGCCCATTGGCTAAACTAACAGCGGCTAATTGAGCAGAGCCTAGCTGCCCTACCATAATGCTATCGGCTACACCTACCATTACGTGGCCCAAATGACCTAACATTACTGGGAAAGCCAGTAAAAAATTTTTACGTAAGTGATCTTTAAAGTTCTGGCCTTGCAGCATCAAACTTTTATTCCTTTCACCAGCGCAAGTTTCAACAAACCGGCCATGCTGAGCGAATCAGTAATTTTACCCTTCATTACCCATCTTATAGCCTTGGTAAGCGGTAGCTTTTTTATTTGCAAGTCTTCTGTTTCATCAAATTCTGTTGCCTGCTGCTCCAAGCCTTGTGCAGTGAAAACGAAACCCTCTTCATCTGTCACGGAATTACTGGTATGTATTCGTAACAGCATTTCCCACCTTTGAGCCAGCAAACCTGTTTCTTCTTTTAATTCTCGCTTAGCTGACTCTAAAATATCTAGCGCCACGGGGCCTCCACCCATGGGTATCTCCCAGCTGTAAGCATCAAGGGTGTAGCGATACTGCCCAACCAGCCAGGTGTTTCCATTTTCATCAATTGGAATAATACCAATGGCTTTATTTTTCATCAATACTTTGCCATAAATTCCTTTGCCTCCCCGAGGATTGATTACCTGATCTTCTTCAAGTATAATCCAGGGGTTGTCATAAATCTTTTTTGAATTGATCTTTTGCCAGGGGTTATCATGCTCATCTATCATGTTGCAAAACTAATGAAAATCAAGTGGCCGCTTTCTACATTTGTTTCGTTTAAAACAATGGATCTTTTGAAAAAATATAAAATTATGATTAGCAACCTATGGAAAAAAATCGGCTATTCCGAAAATAAGCCCCAGTTCTCGATAGTTTATCATTATTTAAAAAGTCAGACTTAAAATATCTTTATAAAAACCTTTCCATTGATTCTCCTGCTAGCTGGCGGGGGAATCAATGGCATTATCTTTTTAAAACTTCTAAAAGTTTTGACTTTAATAATTTAACCAATCATTAATGATTTCATTTTTCAGATTTGTAGGAAGCAATGGATTTCCTGTTTAACCTAAAAGACCATTGATCAGGAAAACAGCAGCAAAGGCAACGATTGCATACAACTCAGGGAATACGGCCATGATGATGGTATTACCAAATACATCATTGCCTGAACCAATGCTATCAATACCGGCAGCGCAAACCCGGCCCTGGTAAATACCGGATAGCAAACCAGCCAGTCCTAAACCCAAACCGGCACCCAAAATTCCAGCGCCCTGGAGTAAAGTCATTTCAGCAGAAATTAATCCCTGCATTAAAAAATATCCGGCAAATCCATACAAACCCTGCGTACTGGGTAATGCAGCCAAAATCAAATAAGATCCCCAGGCATCTGTTCGCTTTTTAAGGGCTCCTATGGTTGTCATACCGCCTATCGCTGTTCCCATGGCGCTGCCAATGCCAGGTAATCCTATCATAATACCTACACCAATGAATGCTAAAATTAAGGGCAAAGAACTAGTCGTTTCCATATTGTTTATTCATTTATTTATTTTCTGTAATCACTTTTTTTCTAAATGGTTGATAAGGGACGCCACCACCTTTAAACTCTGCGTTGTTATAAAATTCTACAAAAGTTAACCTCAAGGGATGTACAAATGAGCCCAAGGTGGCCAAAAACAGGTTTAAACCATGACCTATAATTAGTAGTAAAATCCCAAACACTATGTAAATACTACCAGCACCCATTATTTGACTGCTAATTTGATTTACCACCAAACCCAATACTGATGAGGCTACTCCCATGGCAAATAAGCGAATGTAAGAAAGGGTATCGCCTAATAATCCGGTGGCAATATTATACAAAGGTAATATTCCACCACCCAAGCGTTTGGCGATGGGTATATCCGGATCATGGAAAAACAACACCAGACCTAACCCTACATAAGACATTATTTCTGCTATTGGCACATACACCGCTAGTGCCTCGATGTCTTGCATCGAACCAAGGAATATTATTATCAAACCTACCACCAGGAATAATTTTCCTAAAGATCCCAGGGCATGTAAAGCGGAGTCATATTTAATCTTACGTACGATGGCAATTATTATCCCTACAATTATTTGAAATACTCCTAACATAAGCGCTACATTAAAAGCATTGAAGATATAATCCTGATCATCTGGTATTAAGATGAATTGGCTGAGGTAATTAAACAGCGGGATGTCTTGATTTTCTACTATTGGAATACCTAAAACCGTTCCGGACTTAACAATTCCTAGCACCATACTTACAATGCCCAGTATCAAACCCATATTAAAAACCAGCTTGTTGCCTTTTAAAAATGTATAGCGGCCTATGATGGCAATGATTAATAGAATTAATCCATAGCCGGCATCGCCCAGGCAATAAGCAAAAAAGATTGGGTAAAATACCGCGATCATTGGTGTGAGATCGAGCTCGTAATAGTTGGGCAACTGGAAAATTTTGGTAATACTTTCAAAATTCTTACTGTAATCGTTATTTTTAAGAATTACCGGTATCTTGTCACCTTTCCGCGGCTTTTCTATCTGGTAGGTAATGTGATTTTGATTGAGGTAACTAGTTACTTTATTTTCTATGGCGATAGGAAACCAGCCAAACAAATGCAACACCTTGCCCTCGGCATATTGTTTGTAGCTACGCTGGGTTTCCAGGTAGTCTATTTTTTCCTGCAGCGCTTCCTGCTGTTCAGCAAAGGATGAAATCAAATCTTTAAAGGATACTATCTGATGAATGGTAGCAAGTCTTTGCTTTTCTTTCTGCTCAAGCTTTTCATTAATTGCATCCGAAGTAATGCGTGGAAGAGTTACAATATCAAAAGGCACCTCATGGGTTTCATCCTTCTCTATTACCAAAATGTAGTAGTAGCCTTTTTGCTGGCTTATGATTTCATGAGGTATTGACTCCAGGTCTGCAGACTGGTAAGTTTTTTTATTGGTTTGATAAAATCGGAAATTTACTTCATGCTTTTCCAGTTTTTCGATGTATTGCCAGTCAAAACGACCCCAGGGTGCCAGTAATTGACGCTGTTTGTGCAGCAACTCAATTTCCGCATCTATTTTATCCAGCTTTTCTTTCAGACCCAGTATCTGATCACGGGCTTCTTCTGCAGATGCGTTTTTTTCTTTGGGTTGATCGCTTTCAGAAGCAAATTTTTCAATTAAACCGGTTGACCGCTGATATTTATTTTGTTCCTGGCGCAGGTTTTCCAAATCCTGGCTGTCTACTTTTTCTGTCTCCAGATGAATCACTCCAAGTTCCTGCAACTTCTCGGTTATTTCTTCCCGCTCCTTATGAAATACCAGTAACGAAATTTTTCTCATGGTTGCTTTCATACCGCCACCTCCTTTTCTTCATTTCTTTGTTTCACAATTTTCTGTGCGGCTTTTTCCAGGTTTTCTTTATCTTCCAGGAAGCGTTTTATCTTGCGAATGGCCTCTCTGTATTGAGGTATTTGCACTTTTTCGTAAAGATTTACTTTTTGTGTGGTTTTTTTTCTGGCATAGGTGAGAATTTCAAATTGCTGCTCCACGGCATTCATTTCTACCCTGAGTTTCAAAATTTCTTTCAGTAGTTCAATGCCCATAGGCACCCACGCGGGTTGTTGGGCAAGATTTATTTCAGCTATTTTAAATTTAACTTCCTTCAAAATTGGTATCCGCACACCGGCAATATTTTTACTAAATATATCTTTCTTTTCAATGCTTAAAACCTCGGGGAATTCAACCCACAGCCGCTCTAAATCCTCAATGGTTTTTAGCAAATCCTCCAGTTTGGCTTTCAATTGGTTCAGCTTATCAGCCGCTTTTTTTACTTCCAGGCGCAGGGCAGTCTCCTTACTTTTTAGGGTGGGTAAGGCCTTTTCCCTGATGGTAAGTTGCTTTTGCAGTTGCTGAATCGCGGTTTTATTGTACTGAACCTTTAGTGCCATTGGCTAAACTATTTTTTCCAGAATTTATCTAACAATTCATTTTTAACTCCTACTTCGTGCTTTTCAAAATGTTCAGAAAATAATTCCCAGGCAGTATCCAGCATTTCATCCACTTTAAGATTCACGTCAATAGCCAGCAGGCGGTTAGAATATGCTTTGGCAAATGCCAGGCAGCGATTGTCATATTCGGTCAGGTCGAAACCATTTTCTTTTTTGGTTCGGGCATTATTGGCATCGGCAAATAAGCGTACGCCCGCGTTCATTACTGCCGGATGGTCTTCACGGGTTTTCTTGCCCTGCACGTTTTGCTTGAGCCGTGACAAGCTTCGGAAGGGATCCACGATGGTTTTTCCTACATCCGGGTCGCGACGCAGGAATAGCTGACCTTCGGTGATATAACCGGTGTTGTCAGGAATCGCGTGGGTGATATCGCCTTCGTTCAAGGTAGTAACGGCTATGATGGTAATGGATCCCCCGTGCGGATATTGCGCGGCTTTTTCATATATTTTGGCTAAATCACTATAAAGCGAACCGGGCATTGAATCTTTGGAGGGAATTTGATCCATCTTATTGGAAACAATGGCCAGGGCATCGGCATAAAGCGTCATGTCAGTTAATAAAACCAGCACTCTTTGTTGTTTATCATCCGCAAAATATTCAGCCGCGGTCAGGGCCATATCCGGCACAAGTAACCGCTCTACGGGCGGGTCTTCGGTGGTATTAATAAACGAAACGATCTTATCCAGCGCCCCGGCATTGGTAAACCGATTGCGGAAAAAGAGGTAATCGTCGTTGGATAAGCCCATACCTCCCAGGATAATCTTATCAGCTTCAGATCTTAAAGCCACCTCTGCCAGTACCCGGTTGTAGGGCTGGTCAGGATTGGCAAAGAAAGGTATCTTTTGGCCGGTTACCAGGGTATTGTTCAGGTCTATGCCGGCAATCCCCGTAGTGATCAGCTCCGAAGGCTGTTTTCTGCGCACAGGGTTGAGGGATGGCCCACCTGTTTCTCTTTCTTCTCCTTCAATTTCGATGCCCTCATCAATGGGATCGCCATAGGCATCAAAAAATCGGCCGGCCAGTAAGTCACTTACTTTCAACAATGGGGGCCGTCCTAAAAACACCACTTCTGCCTCCGTAGAAATGCCTTCTGTTCCGGGAAATATCTGCAGGGTTACTTCCTTACCGATAATTTTTACCACCTGGGCAGGCTTGCCATCTACTACTGCCATTTCTTCGTAGCCAATTCCTTCGGCTTCTACCGTACAGGTGGCCTTGGTGATTTGGGTCAGTTTGGTGTAAATTTTCTGAAAAGCCTTAGTCTGCATTGATTGTACTCCTTTCTTCCAGGTTCGATCTTAATTCTGATTCGTATTCTTTAAATTTATCTTTTTCAAATTCGGAATAATTCATTTGCTTGAGCAGGTTTATTTGTTTTTTGAAAAAATCGCCCACTTCCTCAAAACTTTCAAAATCAAATTCGGCATCGCAAATTTCTAACACCAGGTTGAGCATGTATTTTTGCCGCTCCATGGGTGAGTTTTGATCTATTTTGTCGAAGGCATCTTGTTGTAAAATAACGTTATCGATCACTTCGCTCTTCCAGTATTGCACGTGATATTCCACCGGTACGGCATCATCACCCAGGATGTTGATCTGGTCAAAAGCCTCCACACCGCGCAATATAATGTCTTTGGATTTGTCAATTTTGGCAATCCAACCTTTTTGGATATTTTCATCAGCCCATTCTTCAAATTCAGGATATTCCAGGTACTTGCTATAGGAATCGGTAGGTTCAATGGCCGGGTATCGCTTGGAATCGGCACGTTTTTGCGAAAGCGCGTAGAAACAACGGGCCACCTTGCGGGTACTTTCGGTCACCGGTTCTTTCAGGTTTCCTCCCGCGGGTGAAACGGTTCCGATAAAAGTTACGGAGCCCGATTTGCCATTATTTAAGTATGTAAATCCGGCGCGCGCGTAAAAGTTGGCGATGATGGCTGAAAGGTCCATGGGAAAAGCATCGGGGCCGGGTAGCTCTTCCAGGCGATTTGACATTTCGCGTAAGGCCTGAGCCCAGCGGGAGGTGGAGTCTGCCAGCAGCAGTACTTTCATGCCCATGCTGCGGTAATACTCCGCGAGGGTCATACCCACGTACACGGAAGCTTCACGGGCAGCCACCGGCATGTTGGAGGTATTACACACGATCGTGGTTCGCTCCTGCAACTTGCGACCGGTTCGAGGGTCTTCCAGTTCGGGAAACTCGGTAAAAATTTCCACTACCTCGTTGGCTCGCTCGCCACAGGCAGTCATGATAATGATTTCAGCATCAGCATTTTTGGCCAAAGCGTGCTGCAATACCGTTTTACCACTACCGAAAGGGCCGGGAACAAATCCGGTACCACCTTCAGTGATGGGATTGAAGGTATCGATTACCCGCACCCCGGTTTGCAATAATTTTCCCGGTCGGGGCTTATTTTTGTAATTGAGAATGGGCAATTTGATGGGCCATTTCTGGATCATAGTTACTTCCATCTCTTTGCCATTGGCATCTTCAATCACGGCAATTTTATTTTCTATAGTGTATTCGCCCTCATCAGCCAGCCATTTGAGCTTACCTTTTTGTTTAAATTTGAAAGGCACCATGATCTTGTGATCTATCCAGTTTTCCTTCACGTTGCCCAGCCAGTCGCCGCCAGTTACTTCACTGCCTACTTCTGCCAATGGAGTAAAATTATATATGGTTTCTTTGTCGAGGGGAAAAGTGTATTCTCCTCTTTCCAAAAAGAGGCTTTCCATTTTGTCAAGGTCGTTTTGCAGGCCGTCATAATTTTTGGAGAGAATGCCTGGCCCCAGAGTTAGTTCCAGCAGGGCACCGGTAAACTCCACCTCAGATCCTGCTTTAACCCCACGGGTGGATTCGAAAACCTGTGCAAAAGCGGTTTTGCCGCTTACGCGAATGGTTTCGGCCATTAGTTTCTTGCCTGCATGATGCACGAAGCAAATTTCATTTTGGCCTATAGGGCCATCTGCATCAATTAAAAGCAGGTTGGATATAATCGATCTTACTTTACCTCTGGTCATCTTCTGTATATAATATTTTTTCTGTCAATTCTTCTAATCTTTTCTTACCCGTTTCCGGCTGCAAATCCATCCATCTTTTTACCATCAGCAGTTTTACCAGATAGGCAAAAAGCTTATGCCGGTTGAAAAAGGAAAAGCGGGTGGTTTCATCCAGGAACTCCCAGATAATTTCTTCAAATGTTCGTTCCAGTTCGTAGCCTTTTTTCTCGTCAAATTTTGCATTCAGGCTTTCCATGAATGGAAATTGCTGGCTCAGGCCAAAATCGGAAGAAGTATTTTTCAATAATGTTTTATTAATGAAAAAATCCTGGTTTAAATGGCGACCCATTTCATAATCGAAATTACGGGCGTTGTAAGCCGCTTTTATGTTGTTAAGCTGGTAAATGAACTGATAATATTCGCGAATGAAGTCGTCATCCTGCTGCATAGCTTCCTCAAAAAGGTAATCATTCAGCTTCGTCTCCAGTTCGGTGATACTGGCGGAAGACAAACTATCTCCTTCATCATCCAGAAACCGGATCATGTATGCCGGCAATCCATCGGTGCTTTTATGATAATTGGTGATGGTTTCTTCGCTAATTGTTTCCGGCTGCTGGTGAAATGGGTATGGTGAAGGCCTGTTGGTTTGTTTGGCAATGGCGCGCACCAGGTTTTTGTTGTCATGTGGATAAAGAATAAATTGGCTAAGGGAGAATTCATTTCCCGAGAGGTTTTCCCTGATAATGCCAAATACCTGTGCAAACTCAATTTTATATTGTTCCTGCGCGGGTAATAGATCAGGTAAGCCGGCCAGTAGGTAGTAGTAATCCTTCATAACCTATTCTTTTTCAAATACGATCTTTTGTGCCCTTTCTTTGAGCAGCGGCTTAAAAAATGCTTCAAAATCCTTTTCGGTAAAGGTGATCTGGTAAGCATTGCCTTCCTGGCTAATGCGAAAGCCTTTTTCCAGGTGAGGGCTGAGCTTTACTTCCAGGTTTTTCACTTCTTCGCGAATACTGTTTTCGAAAGCTTTTCCCAATTTTTCCTGCAGGTCTTCAGAAAGGTACAGTTCCACTCCCTGATCTTGTTTCCAGTTTTTTATTGTTTCCAGTATGATTTGCTTAAGAAAATCGGCATCAGCGAATAGTTTACCGGTGCTTTCTCCTAATATTTTATCAGATAATAATTTTTTAATATTTTGCTTGAGTTGACTCACTGCCTGCTGAGCGGAAAGCTTAATTTCCGCGTTAGTATTTCGTTTCAATTGGGTCGCTTCGTCCTCGGCAGATTTCTTGATGTCGGCGGCCTCTTTTTTAGCGTTTTCCACTATTTGAGCAGCCTCTTCTTTAGCTTTTTGCTTTATCTCTTCTGCTTCCTGGTCGGCTTTTTCTACCCCTTCCTGGTATATCTTTTGGGTCAGGTTTTCGATGTTATTCATAGGGACTGGAAATAAAAATTAAAGTATTAATTTCGTGTGTCAAAATTGATGAAATAACCTAAGCCGAACAAGTTTGTTTTTAGAAAAATGTAGATATTTTTTTTAATTGTTTTTGATTTACTCAAGTTTCATACCTTAAAAATTAAAATAAACTACCATTAAATCCCTCCCAAAGCATTGGTGGATGAGAGGGGCCAGGACCATAGCCGTCAACCTAAGACATATGAAGACCCGAAGGGTCGAAATCAATGGTCATGTTGGATTAAACTAGCACTTTTACCTTAATTAATTATTCAGGTAATAAAAAATGGGAGTAGGTGAATGATGAAAT
>CAZQEZ010000072.1:0-22454 GCA_964592475.1 uncultured Roseivirgaceae bacterium | reverse complement strand
AAAAAAATCAGTATCTTTTAAATCGTATCTTATAGTTCTATCTATTTGTTTATCAAGTTTGTATTTAGATTCTCAAATTAAAAATGCTTCCACGGACATAGAAGCAAGATTTTTGGGAATCGGAAATAAAAGAACAGAAATGGGATGTATTTTAGGGGTGTAGAATGTAAGGAAGCAATTTACAATCTTTTACCTTCCCATTGGTAAAGCATGGACTGTGGAGGAAGCATGCTAAAATTTTTCTACTCATCAAGTATAGCTTGATGCGTTTATTTCGTTTTTTAAACACATGAAAAAATTATTTATATTTTCTTTTATTTTTTTATGGTATGCCAGTACCCAAGCACAAACTGTTCAAATAAGTATTGTGGATTGTCAAAGCAGAAGTGGGATTTCTTATTGCACAGTTTTGAATGATAATAAAAACATTTTTTCTGTTAGTAACGATCGTGGGGCTATTAGTTTAAGTGCTGATTTAGGGGATTCGATATACATATCTCATGTAGCATATATTGATACATTCTTGATTTTGAGTGCAAATAATTTCACCTTGTGCTTACAACCAAAAATTGTTGAACTTGAAGAAGTAAGTATTACAGGTAAAGCAAAAGATACTTATAGGGTCGGGAATATTCGCAATAAAACAGTTGAATTTTATGCCATTAGCTATGATACTGAATACGCGATAGAATATAAATTTGATGTAAATAATAAGTTTCTACATGAAATTAGAATACCGGTAAGATATAGATTTGATCTTGATCCCAGTGGTTTGCTATTATTTAGTTTTCACATAAGCGACAACGGGAATATTGGAGAGATGTTTGGCAATCCTTTTTACATGAAAATTGACGAAGATGAGAAGTTTTTAAACTATAAGCTGGAACAGCCAATGCAAATACCCTTTAATGAATTTTTTGCGGTTTTCAGAAGAATTAAGCCCAATGAAGAACATTTTGTCTTTCCAGATAGGACTATTAGTGTCGCACCTTTTTTTCATATTGTTGAACCTAGAGATCAGGTTGCCTATCGTAGGAAAATTGGTAACTCAAAATGGCATATTCTTGATCCGAAAATTCAGGTTGTTCCAGTAGTAAAACTGCAATTTATGGTAACCGAATAATTATTAAATCACAACCACTTTTTGAGTACTTTTAGATTAACTATTTCCATATGATCTTCACCCATAGCCATTGCCAGTACATTGTATTTTGTGAGGTATTTAACTACGTTGGCAGGTAATGAGAGCGAGGAAAAAACCGGCACTAGTATTTTATCCTGATACTCTGGCCAGTAATTGTAAACTTTTCCGGAAGTTACCAATTTTACAAAATCCTTTACGTATTCATTGCGGGGTGTATATTTAATTTCAGCCACAAAAAAATATTCTTTTGTAACAGCAATTACATCAAATTCACGAATGTCAAATGGATCTTTTACATTACGTATCCACATAGTATCCATTCTCCGGTCTGGTTCTTTATTAAAATGCCTTTGAATTACACCTTGCAGGCCAGGAGCAGCAATATCTTCAGCGAGTGATCCAAGTTTATTAGACAATTCTCCCCATTTTTTGTTGAGTTCTTTTTTATTTTGCCTCATTTCTTCCTTAAACTCTTGCATTTCTAGTTCATGTCGCCTATAAAACTCCTGCATTTCTGATTTATGAAGCTTATCAAACTTCTGCATTTCTGATTTATGTCGCTTATCAAACTCCTGCATTTCTGATTTATGTCGCTTATCAAACTCTTGCATTTCTAGTTCACGTCGCCTCTCAGATTCCTGCATTTCTAATTCACGCCGCCTACGAGACTCCTGCATTTCTAGTTTAAACTCCTTCATTTCTATCGAAAGCGAAGAAATTGCCTCTTGAGTTGTCTTGACGAAAATTTCAAGTGTTTTTTCCAGGTTTACGACTCGTTCTTTTACTTCTGCCATTAATTATAAATTTGTAACGCCATAAATAAACGTTAAATAACATAAAATAATTCAGGTTATTGAATTAGTTCAAACAGCAAACTATAATACTCAAAACCCGACCGGCTTCAACCTCAATCCTTCCGACTCCTCCAGACCAAACATCAGGTTCATGTTTTGCACTGCCTGACCCGAAGCCCCCTTCACCAAATTATCAATTATACTTACTACCAGCAACATATTTTCATGCTTTTGTAAATGCAGGATACACTTGTTGGTGTTCACTACCTGTTTCAAGGCCGGGTTTTCATCCGAAATAATAGTAAATGGATGGTCCTGGTAAAATTCCCGGTACAAAGATTTTGCCTCCTCCAATGTAAGGTCGCAGCGGGTGTAAGCCGTAGCCAAAATGCCCCTGGTAAAGTTACCACGCACGGGTATGAAATACAATTCCTGTGTAAATGCCTCCTGCAACTGTTGCAGGCTTTGTCTGATTTCCTTCAGGTGCTGATGGGTAAAAGTTTTATAAATCGACACATTGTTGTTGCGCCAGCTGAAGTGGGAAGTAGCACTCAAACTTTGTCCCGCACCGGTTGAGCCTGTTACTGCATTGATGTGCACATCTTCTCTCAATAAATGCTTCTTAGCCAAAGGCAATAGTGCCAACTGTATCGCGGTAGCAAAGCAGCCGGGGTTAGCAATTTTATCTGCTTTTTGTATATCAGTTTTATTCAACTCCGGCAGGCCATAAACAAAACCACTATTACCTAAGCGGTAATCCTGGCTGAGGTCAATGATTTTTACGGAATCCGAAAATGGGTTCTCTTCCAGGAAAACCTTCGATTGGCCGTGGCCCAGACAAAGAAACAGCACATCTATTTCATTTCGAAACGCTGAACTGAATTTCAGGTCCGTTTCTCCAAGTAAATCCTGATGTACGGAAGCAATTGAGTTGCCCGCGTTACTTTTACTATGCACAAAACTTATTTCAACCTGCGGATGATTGAGTAAAATCCGCAACATTTCGCCGGCCGTATAACCGGCGCCTCCTATTATTCCTGTTTTAATCATGGTCGTGTAGTGAGTAATATATTTTCAATTGATTGGCCAGTATTTTAGTAAAGCCTTTTACATCTTCGCCGCTCCAGGCCAGGTTCTGTTCGCCATAGCTGCCAAATTTCGCTTGCATCAGGTCGTTTGGCGATTCTATGCCTTCAAGTTCAAATCGGTAGGGAACCAACTTTATGAACACTTTTCCGGAAACATTGGGTTGTGTATCGGCGAGAAACTTTTCAATGTTGCGCATCACCGGCTCCAGGTATTGACCCTCGTGCAGTAGCATGCCATACCAATTGCTTAATTGCTCTTTCCAATGTTGTTGCCATTTGGTAAGTACGTGCTTTTCCAGCAAGTGATGGGCCTTTATCAGCAGCAACGGAGCTGCCGCTTCAAATCCTACCCGGCCTTTAATTCCAATGATGGTATCGCCTATATGCATGTCACGACCAATAGCATATTGAGACGCCAGGGCGTTTAAATCTTCAATCAGTTGTATCTTGCTTTCATATTTTTTATCATTGAAAGCCACAGGTTCGCCTTGTTCAAATGTTAAGGAAATCTTTTCGCTGTTGCTTTTTTCCAGTTGATGTGGGTAAGCATCATCAGGAAGCGAATGTTGCGAAGTTAAGGTTTCAGCGCCTCCTACCGAGGTACCCCATAAGCCCTGGTTAATGGAGTATTTGGCCTTTTTCCACTCCCAGTCAAATCCATTGGCTGCCAGGTATTCTGTTTCCTGTTGCCGGGTAAGTTTATGGTCGCGAATGGGTGTAATGATTGCTATTTCCGGCGCCATTACCTGGAAGAGTAAGTCAAAGCGCACCTGGTCATTGCCGGCACCTGTGCTGCCGTGAGCGATAGCTTCCGCTCCAATCTTTTGGGCGTGTTTCACAATGGCCATGGCTTGAAAAATTCGTTCTGCACTCACCGATAGGGGATAGGTGTTATTTTTCAATACATTGCCATAAATGAGATAGCGCACACATTTCTGATAGAAGTTTTCTGTCTCATCAATTACCGTAAAATGTTCTAAATTCAATTTTTTTGCCCGGGCTTCTGTTTCTATCAGGGCTTCTTTAGAAAAGCCACCGGTATTAACCAATACTGCGTGTACTTCCAGGTCTAATTCTTTGGCCAAAAAAATGGCGCAATAGGAGGTGTCCAGCCCTCCGCTAAAGGCCAGTACAACTTTCTTTTTCATGATTATCTGGGTTTTTATTATAATTTATTTTTTATTTCTTTTTTTTCTGTTTTCTTATTATTTTTCTCAAAGAACAATAATTGCTTTAATTTTAACAATCGTTCGTAAATTTTAATTTTTTTCAGGAAATTCTCTTTTTGATTTTTTTGCTTGGGCTGATCAGGATCATACAACATGCCGGTGCACAGGCAATTTTTACGATTGGTCCTGGTTAGAATATCATAATTAGGACAGCTTTGGCAGCCTTTCCAGAAGTTTTCATCATCCGTCAATTCTGAAAATGTTACAGGTCTGTAACCTAGTTCCGAATTAATTTTCATTACGGCCAAAGAGGTTGTAATTCCGAAAATTTTCCTGTTGGGATATTTCTTACGGGAAAGTTCAAAAGCCTTGGCCTTGATTTTTTTGGCGAGCCCCAGTTTACGATATTGTTCGGCAACTATTAAACCTGAATTGGCTACATACTTTTCATGGGCCCATGTTTCAATATAACAAAAACCCGCCAGATTATCTTTTTCCAGGGCAATGATGGCTTTTCCTTCATTTATTTTGGCCGAAACATATTCGGGCGAACGTTTGGCAATGCCGGTACCACGGGCATAAGCAGCCTCTTCTATTAAGTTGCAAATCTGGTCAGCGTATTGTAAATGATTGCTATTGGCAACCAAAATATTAATTTCCATTCAATTTAAAATTGATTTAGTGATTAATAAGACGAAAGTAATAAGTTGTGATTGTGTAGCTACCACGTAAGTAGCCAGGAAATGAATTAGCCCAGGCAGGGCCTCCTGAAACGCCTGAAAGTAGGTAAGGTAATAATAATATGTTCGAAATTACTTTTCAATGGTTGATTTTTAAAATTAAAACGCAAAATTAGGGGTAAGGTTTAATATTTCAAAATATAATCCTATAATAATCTATAAAGTTAATATAATTTATTGCTACTTTTTTATTTTAAAATAAACAATATTTAAAAATGATTTTAAAATAAGGGTTTAAATTTAGGAGTTCCTGTTTTTTTTGCTATATTTAATTTTATTTAATATAATTGAAATTGAAATGATTAATAAAAATCTGATATTATTGGCTTTAATATTCGTCTTGTTTTCTTGCGGTCAATTGGAAAATGATAGTCGAAGTGCTCAACCTAATATTATTCTTATCCTTGCCGATGATCAGCGATACAACACGATCAATGCTTTAAATAGCCCTGAAATTATTACTCCAAATTTGGATAAATTAGTAAATACTGGCACCTCATTTACTAATACATATATAATGGGTGGCAATAGTGGTGCAGTATGTAAGCCGAGCAGGGCTATGCTGCTAAGTGGAAGACATTTATTCGCAATTGATGAACAAGGCAGTGATATCCCGCAAGACCATAAATTAATAGGTGAGCATTTACGTGAAAACGGTTACGTCACCTTTGCTACTGGTAAATGGCACAATGGTAAAGACGCTTATAGGCGGAGTTTTACTTTTGGCGATGAAATATTTTTTGGTGGCATGAGCGACCATTGGAACGTACCTTTGTTTCACTTCGATTCTACCGGGAAATATAATCCAGCTTTACCTTATATTGAAAATCCTTACTGGAGCAATGAAGTAAAATATTATAATGCGGATCATTTTCGTCATGGTGAGCATTCAAGTAAAATTTTTACCGATGCGGTATTAAGTTTTTTAAATCAAAGAAAAGAAAACAAACCTTTTTACGCGTATCTATCTTTTACAGCACCCCATGATCCTCGTAGTATGCCTTCTGAATATTTGGAAATGTATGATACTGCCAATATTTCCTTACCGGAAAATTTTATGCCGGAGCACCCATTCGACAATGGAGAATTAAAGATCAGGGATGAAAAATTAGCTGGTTTTCCACGAAAGCCAGAAGAAGTAAAAATCCACATTAGGGATTATTATGCAATGATTACTCATTTAGATGCTCAGATTGGAAGAATTATCTCCACACTTGAGGAGAATGACGAGCTGGATAATACTATTATAATATTTACCGGTGATAATGGACTTGCCGTGGGACAGCATGGACTTATGGGTAAGCAAAATTTGTATGAACATAGCCTAAAAGTGCCTCTGATAATTACTGGCCCGGGTATACCCTCTGCTGAACTTAGGGAACAAATGGTTTATCTATGGGATATTTTCCCAACGGTAAATGAGAGGTTAAATATTGATACTCCAGGCTCAATAAAAGGGAAAAGTTTTGCGGCAGCTATACAAGACAAGGAGTATATACACCGAGACAATATGTTGTTTGCATATAGGCATCTACAGCGGGCTGTAAGGCAGGGAGACTTCAAGTTAATTGCTTATCAAGTTGAAAATGAAAAGACAGTTCAATTATTTAATTTGAAAGATGATCCCAATGAATTGAATAATTTGGCCATGGATTCCACCTATAATGATACATTGACGAAGATGATCAATCTACTCAAAGATCAGCAAAAAGTTTATCAGGATACCGTCAAAATTTTATAATTTTTAAAATTTAGGACATGGCAAAATACGCTTGTTCTTGGGTGGCTTACTCGGGTCGCCCCAAAAGAATGCATACGATAAACTTAGCTCATGGGCACCGCCGGATCTTATGCCCAATTCACTCAGCGTATAGTCGAAACTATAACCGACATTAAAATTATTGAAACTAAGTCCCACCAATACAATAGCCGACTCATTTCCACTACTCCCTTCTATTGAGCTAATGGGCAATCCGCGATACCATAAGCCAACTACTAAGGGCTCATAGGTGAAATAAGTACCAATGTCCAATTGATCAAACTGTCCCTGAGACTTATATTGTATCGTGGGTGTAAAGCTTACTTCTCTTATGGCTCCTAAAAAGCTCATGTTTTGTTCATATTTTAAAGGGATTTTATATCCGGCATGTAATGAAAATTTCATGGGCAACTCACTCACTGTACCTTCATTAAATGATTGATTGGGTTCTGTAATGTGATGCACGGCTCCCCCAAACCAGAAATTTTTACTGTACAACAGGCCACCAAGGGCTACATCCATATAAAACTGATTCCCTCCCAAACCCGTTTCATCAGTGGGATTGGTTGGAAGGCCGGTACCCGGGTCATATTGATCACCAAAAACATATTGGTTAAAATTATTACTTCCTAAAACAGCAGCTACTTGCGCACCCGGACGAAAGGTTAGGCCGGGAGTAATAGGTAATTGATAGGCGTATTGGAGCGATATCGTGTTTTGTTGCAAAGCAGGTGTGCCAACTACATCGGACAATACCATGAAGCCGAGTCCACTGTTGTAATCGCTAAAATAGTAATCAAAATAAGCTGAATAACTTACGAAATTAGCATTGATAGAAGGCCATTGATTACGATAATTTAGCCCTGCTCTGGCTAATCCGGTAGAGCCTGCAAAGGCAGGGTTTAAATAAAGAGGTGCAGCATAAAACTGCGAAAATTGCGGATCCTGCGCCTTGGCAATTGGCGAAAAACTAATTACCAATAAGAAAATAAGAGTTCTTTTAAGCATTTAAATTTAAATTTATAGCTGCTATTATTTTTGCAAAATGCACTTTCCTAAAAATCAATGTATTGAAATTAATCTCAATCATTTGAATACTGAAATGTAATCATTTTAACGAAGTTTTCAACATGATTGTATTATTTTTGTTGAAAAAGATATTAATTTTTACCGTTTGTTCGTATATAGTTTATTGGTATATCAACTTAAAAAGTTAACATGTTTAAAGTAAAATTACTTTGTTCAGCTGCTATATTTTCATTTCTATTTGTCTATGCTATTGATAATCAGGTTGTTGCACAAGATTTTTCTCGCAATATTTGGTATTTCGGCAATTCCCCTCAGGGATTAGTGTTTACCAGGCCTGATAATACAGCAGAAATTGTAAATAATCAAAATAATTTATTCGGTAGCGGTGGAAGTGCAGTAGCCACCGATATGTTAAGTATGGATTTGCTTTTCTACACCGATGGAACTCGTGTGTATGATTCCCGGCATCAAGCCATGCCCGGGGGAAACCTCAATGGTAATCCAGCCAGCAACCAACCGGTTGCCTTGGCACCGGTACCCAATGAGGATGACCGATACATCATATTTTCCAACTCGGCAACTTTCACAACTCCTGGAACAATATCCTTTAGCATTGTAGATATGGCATTGAATGTACCTGACCCGCTGGCAAATGTTGCCTATGGCGAACTTACTTCAACGAATCAACTTGCTGGTATTAACAATGTAGCGGAAGGGATGATAACGGTATCAAGTAACGACTTAAGTCAATTTTATTTAATTTCTGCTGCTTATAATTCAACTGCAATTAACGTATATGAAATAGTGGGGCCAACTACATTTAACCTGGTCAGCACAGCTAATTTGCCTTCTCCTATGATTGCAGGAAATTTGAGTTACAGCAGAACAAACGGTAAAATAGCCGTTGCCCCTCAGAGTCAAAATACTAATGTGCAATTACTGGATTTTGACGCGGCTACTGGTACCATCACCTATGATCAACCTGTGCTTAATTCATTCAATACTGATTTTGTAGGTGAGGCGATATACGATACAGAATGGTCTCCCAATGGTCAATTTCTTTACCTCTCAAGGCACGGTGGCACCGGCGATGTGGCCAATATATATCAATTTGACCTCAATAATATCGGTAATGGTCTTCAAGATGTCCTTGACAATGATATCTATCGTAGTTATGGCTTGCAAAGTGCTCCTGATGGTAATATTTATCATTTATATCAAAACAATTCCGCTGGCAATATTAGATTAGGGGTTATAAATGAACCAGACAGTGTTTTTAATTTGGTGCAATATGTATCACAACCTTTTGATAATGATAATTTTAGCGGCAGGCAATTTCCTCAATTTTTACCTCGAATGGAGTTGCCCCCGTTAGGTATTAATTTTACCTATTTGGATAGTTGTCAAAACGACGTTACGAAATTTTTCCCCACGGTACTCGACGATAGCGAGCCATTACCTGATAGCTATCAATGGAATTTTGGGGATGGTGCCGGTACCTCTACTACAGTTGCTCCGGTGTATGAATATCAAAATCCCGGAGTTTACAATGTAACTTTAATTGTAACTCGTGGCGGACAAGCCGATACCGTTACGAGTACAGTTAATATAATACAAAATGATAATCAACTTCAATTGCCCTCCGATACAGTAATTTGCCCCGATGAAGTTTTAACTTTAGACCCTGGTAGTGGAGCAGTTAGCTATGCCTGGTCTACTGGTGCAACTAGCCAAACCATCGATGTAGATACTACCGGATATTACTGGGTAGCGGCTACTTATGCCAATGGTTGTACTTTGTACGGTGGTTTGCGAGTAGATGAATATCCAATCCAAGTAAATACCAGCAACATTTGGTATTTTGGTAATCAAGCCGGATTAGACTTTAATCCGCAGCCTCCGCCCGATGATCCTCCGGTACCTCTGCTAGATGGGCAAATGTCAGCCCCGGAAGGAGTAGCTACCCAATCTGATCAAAATGGGGATATGCTTTTTTATACCGATGGAGTAACTGTGTGGGGAAGAGATCATTCAATTATTGGAAACAATATAGGTGGAGGTCAACGTTCTACTCAATCTGTATTTATCATGCCATTTGAAGGTGATGAAACCATGTTTTATATCATTACTACTGAGGAAATATTTGGTGATAATACCTACAACTTAAATTACTCGGTAGTAGATATAAAGGAAAATAATGGCAATGGAGCAGTAGTTTTACAAAACTTACACCTTTTTGCCCCTAGTACTGAAAGAATAGCAGGAGCAGCTAGCGATGCTACATTCTTTTACGCGCATGAATATGGCAATAATGTTTTCCGGGCATATGTAGCTACTGAAGAAGGTCTAAGAGGTCCGATTATATCCTCAATAGGTTCTGTTCATGACGATTCTAATCAGTCAAATGGTGAAGGTTATATGCGTGTGAATGGCACAGATGTAGCCGTGGGTTTATCTGGACCAACAAATGCTATCGAATTATTTGAGATTGATACTATCGATTTAACATTAAATAACTATAGAAGAATAGAAATAACCAATGCGCCATATCCTCAATATTCTGTATATGGTATTGAAATGCGCGGAAGCAAATTATTTGTTTCTTTATTAAGTAGTGGTGGTTCTATTATTAATGAATATTACATTGACACAACAGATGTTGCGTATATCGAAAATAATTTCTGGAATTTATATGATGATAGCGAGCGACTTGGGGCTTTACAAACTGCCCCAAATGGTCAAATCATGGTTGCCCATGAAGGGGCCACCAGTTTGGGTATAATAAATCCTCGTGACACACTTGCTGAATCTTTTTTACAACTTAATACAATAAGTTTAGGCGGAAGAACAAGTGAGCTTGGATTGCCCAATAATATCGATCAGGACGGGAATGCTTTTGGAGATCCTCTTTTATCAGTAGGAGGACCCACGTGTATTGGAGCACCTATTAGTTTCAATGCAGATACAACCTCAGTGATTGATGAAGTAGCCTGGACCATACGTAGAGCATCTGACAATTCAATAGTTCACTCATCTACCGAAACAGAATTTGATTTTACCTTCAATGATGACGGTATTTACAATGTTGGATTACGAATGTTTAACCGTTGTGGCCTTGATACAACCTTAACCGCTACTGTAGAGGTATTTCCCAATCCGGTTGATCCGACGATCCCTACAGCTACAGCTTTGTGTGCCAACGATCTTACTTTAGATATGGATACGCTTAACCGGCCCAATTTAACCTATGTTTGGTCTACAGGCGACTCTACCCAGCTACTAACTGTTGATGAAGTAGGAGTTTATCAAGCAACGATAGTAGATCTAAATGGATGTACCTCTGATAGAGAAGTTACTGTAGTTGATGGACGACCTATTTTCGATCTGGGACTTGATCAAACGGTTTGTCAGGATGAGAACGTATCGCCTTTAAGTACGGGAATTAGTGCCCTGGCCGATTTTACCTGGTACATAAATGGTGCAAATCAAAATAATGAAAATCCAAGCCTTGCAGTAAATACTGATACACCTGGAAATTTTGAGTACGTGGTCAGTGTAGTCGACCCGATTACTACTTGTGTAGCCAACGATACGGTAGAATTTACGGTAAACTCTGAGCCGTCAGTTGCAGCTGCATCAACTACCCCAGCTACCTGTAATGTAGATAATGGCGAAATTCAAATTCCGTCAAATCCGAACAATTATAATATTAATTGGTATGATGATGCAGCTGTATTATTGGCCAGTGATGTGCTTTTATTAGATAACATTGGCGGAGGTACTTATACACTGGAATTAATAAACCCGCTAACTGGCTGCTCCAGTCGTGAGGACATTGGGTTGTCTGACATTGGTACCATTACAGTGAATAATCTAGTTCCACAACCAGGTTGTGATAGTTTGAGCGCTTTTGAATTAGACTTGGGGGGAACTGTTAATTTTCCTTTGCAAATCACCCTAAACAACAACACTTCAGGTTCTGAATTTGATCGTCTACAAACGGGGCCAGGTACAGTATTTACATTACAGGATTTAGATGCAGGTGATTATGTGATTGAAATCATTGATGATGTTGGCTGTGTGCTAATAGAAAATGCCTCGGTTGGTGCTTTACCAAATACTAACTACTCCGTTACTATTAATGGAGAATGCTCGCCCGCGCTAGTAACTGCTAATATTACAGACCCTAACCCCGGTTATATTTGGCGAGACGAACTAAGTAATCTCATCAGTGATGAAGATACAGCAAGTATTACCAATGCTGGTGCAAATGAAATCACCCTTACGGTAAGCAGCGATAACTGCCCTGTTGACACTACCTTTACTGTAAACGTGTATGCCAGCCCAACAGTGGCTATTACACCGGTAACGAATGGTTGTCAGGAAAACCTGACACTTCGTGCAGATCCTACCCCTACAGGAAATTACTCTTATGTTTGGTCTAATAATGGTAGTCCCGTGCCCAACTCCAGCTTACAAACGATCAATTTCAACGCGATAGGTACCTATTCTATCGACCTATTGGTAAGTAATCAACAAACCGGCTGTACCGCCAGTGCAGGACCTCAGGATTTTGAGGTTTTTGAAGAAATAGTTGTAAATCTCACTTCTTCACAAGCATGCGATGACGGTAATCCGATTTTACTTACTGCTGAAGGAAATCTTTCAGGACTAAGCTATGGATGGTTTAGGGGTAGTAATCAAATATCCTCCCAGAATACCGATACTCTTAGCGTTTTTGATGAAGGGATTTACAGGGTAGTGGGTACTCTTAATGCTTGCTCTGATGCTGATACTACTGAAGTAAATCGATTACCAACTACAGATCCGGAGCTGCAGCAGCGGTACTTATACTGTGCGGAAGACCCTAATCCTGACAATAACTTCGTAATCATTGAGCCAGCAAATACCTTTATCGAATATGAATGGTATAGCTTATCGTCCAACAATTTATTAGGAATGGATCCTACATTGGTCGTTTCCGGAGGATTGGAAGGAAATGTGACTGCCAGGCTAACTAATGCATTTGGCTGTGTGACACTTGATACCGTTTTAATTGAAAATGATTGTGAACCACGAGTGTTTATTCCTACGGCTTTCACACCCAATGGTGATGGTAATAATGATCAATTTACCGTGGAGCCATTGTTCGTGACTGACTTTGAAGTATTTATCTTCAGTCGTTGGGGCGAATTAATTTTTTACTCTAATGAACAAGATTTTGAATGGGATGGTACTTTTAATGGTAAAATATTGCCTCTAGGTACTTATGCTTATAAAATAACTTATAAAAGTGAAACAAGTCCTGAGAGAGGCACATTTGAAAAGCGAGGGGGCGTTACACTGTTAAAATAAATAGAAATTAGATAGATAGAAGAAATAACACGAAAAACCCCTGTAAAATAAATATTGCAGGGTTTTTTTTGCTACCTATAAAATTTTCTATCGTGAATCATTTCAGCTACTTTATCAGGCACCAGGTATTTAAGTGATTTATTCTCTTTTACAAACTTTCGGATCATGGTTGCAGAAATACCAATAATTGGCGCATCAGAAACGATATTTATATGGGGGTGCCCTAGCAAATCCTGATTAGCTGTGACTGAATCTTTGGGTGAAACACCGGGTCGTGGATAAACATAAATGGCATGATTTTTCAATATTTGTTGGTGATTTCGCCAATTAGTAAAAGAATGAAGGTTATCTTCCCCCAATATTAATGCAAAATCGTGCCCATGTTTATCAGCTAAATGTGTAAGAGTAGTAATAGTGTAGCTAGGTTTTGGCAGATGAAATTCTACATCAGTAGCTTTAAAATTAAGATTATCTTCAATGGCTCTTTCTACTAAATCAATACGGTCAAATTCGTGTAGTAAGCTTTTAGCACTTTTAAATGGATTTCGGGGAGATATTACAAACCACAATTCATCTAGGTTAGTAGCCTCTACAATATAGTTAGCTACTATCAAATGTCCACTATGAATAGGATTAAAAGAACCAAAAAATAATCCAACTTTCATATTATAATCGTTTATTGACTGATAAATTTCACTACAAGTTCTTTTGCTTCTGCCAGGGCTTGATCCAAATTGTCATTTACAATTATACGATCAAATTTATCTGCATAGGTGTTTTCACTTTCTGCTTTTTGCAATCTTTCTTGCAGTGATTCTTTACTTTCCGATTGCCTGGCTTCAAGCCTTTTCTTCAGGATTTCAAATGAAGGCACTCTTATAAAAATCGCCAACGCGTTCTCCTGAAAATGATTTTTTAATTGTACACCACCTTTTACATCTACATCAAATATTACATGCTGTCCACCAGCCCAAATTCGTTCAACTTCTTCTTTCAGGGTGCCGTAATATTTATCCTGGTAAACCTGTTCCCATTCTATTAAAGCATTTCGATTAATTAGCTGACGGAATTGGTCAGGATAAAAAAAATAGTAATGAACTCCATTTTTTTCATGCGCTCGAGCCTTTCTGGTAGTGGCAGAAATAGAAAAGCCTAGCTGAGGCATATTTTTAAGTAAATGCCGAACAATGGTAGTTTTACCCGAACCTGAAGGAGCGGAAAAAATAATAACTTTACCGGAATTCATTGACCTTTTATCCTTGTGTGGCTTGGATTTTCAATTTGATGGAATCTACCAAATCCGCTGGAACAGATTCTTTTTTCATCTTCGT
The DNA here is from genome assembly GCA_964592475.1 of uncultured Roseivirgaceae bacterium. Lineage (GTDB taxonomy): Bacteria > Bacteroidota > Bacteroidia > Cytophagales > Cyclobacteriaceae > CAZQEZ01. The sequence continues at coordinate 8,045 of CAZQEZ010000072.1, read as the reverse complement.
GCGAATTAGTTTTCTGATAGATTTTTCCAACATATATCTGTTGTAGCAATAAGAACAATTTTTAATGTGCTGAAAGAAATTTTTTTCGTCATTCTCAGAGGCTTCTCCATCCAGTATAACCTGCAATAACCTATTGCACTCATCATCTTTACATTTACCTAAATCAATATTAGTTTTAGAGTTAAATAAACTTTTTAACCACTGAGTAGTAAAAATTGCCATAATTAATATTTTATTTATATCCCATTGAAACTGCGTACGACCTAAGCTTTTCTTTGAGTAAGTTTCTTGCCCTATGCAATCTTGACCTAACAGTCCCAATGGGAATATCTAATATTTTTGCCATTTCTTCGTATGTAAATCCCTCCAGATCGCACAATATAATAACTGTTCTGAAATCTACAGCTAATGCATTAAGCGCGTTACTTACTTCATCACCAATCATTTCCTGTACCGCCTCTACTCTCAAGTCGCTGGTAATGGTTTCATCTACTTCATCAGAATTATAGAAAGTTTCAACTTCCTGATAATCAACCTTTGCGGGTTCTTTACTCTTTTTCCTGAAGTCGTTAATGAAACTGTTTTTCAATATTCGAAACAACCATGCTTTAGCATTAGTTCCTTCCTGAAAAGAATCTATAAAACGGAAGGCCTTTAGATAAGTTTCTTGTACCAAATCTTTGGCGTCATCCTCATCAAATGTTATACGATAAGCAAAATTATACATAGAATCTATGTGCGGAAGAAATTCTTTTTCGAAAATCTTCGCCTTCTTTTCTTCTGAATAATTATTTTGTTTGTTTTGCTCAGCCATATAACAAATCTAAGGAGAAAAGCAGGTGGAAAACTAGGTAATACTCATAGTAATTATCCTTTTTGCCTACCTTGCTTAATGAATGAAAGGTAGCCCTGCCTATAATTTACGCTATACTCTCTTAAACTATAACTTTCGCTATAAAGTTATAGAAACTATAGAGAGTCTTCTTCCAAGTGCTCAGTTCTATCATCTATATAAACTAATGTTTCCCCTTTGCTATAGTCAGAGTTAAATCCTGAATAAATTTCATAATAATCATTTGATTTTATGAATATCGGAATTACTTTTTTGCGATTTTTATCCATAAACTCGCCAAAATCAGCTTCTGAGCTAAATTTTATTTCTTTTACATCAGGTTTTTTACGCACTGTCTGTAGTAAGTTATAATAATCTACGGTGCCATCAAATATCAAATTTTTAGGTTTCTCAAGATCTCTAAGTTCATTTTCTCTTCTCGATATCAACCGGAAAATATTTTCTTCACCAAACTCTTCCTGAAAAATTTTACAAGCCAACATATTAATCTCGCTACTGGAGGTAAGCGCAACCAATCTACCTGTAATGGAATAATCCATTTCTTCAGTTACATTTTCTTTAAGGATGCTGCCTTCATAAGCTATCAATCCTAAGTTGCGGGCATCCGTTACATTACTATGAGAAGTATCTACTAAAATAACAGGCACCTGGTGTTGTTGCAAATAATTAGCTAAGAAACGAGCAGCTTCGTTGGCACCTACAAACAATATTCCATTAGGCGTTTGCCTCTCTACTTTTAGCCATTTGGCCACAAATTTTGCTGAACCTCCTTGTACGATTACAGTTCCAATGATCATTAAGAATACTAAGGGCAACAGCATAGTAGCATCGGCACTTTCGGAAGCACTTATGTTGGCTCCGGCTTCTCCATTCAAAAGTTCGATCGAGAACAATGAGGCTACAGCTGCTGCTACAATTCCTTTGGGGCCTATCCAGGATATAAATAATTTTTCCCTGAAATTTAAGTTGGAGTTGATGGTGCTTAAATAAACACTGAGCGGCCTTATAACCAGTATTAAAATTAAAAACAAAATAATACTTTGTATTCCTAGCTGATTAATCTGTTCTATATTAATGCGGGACGACAATATAATAAAAAGAACAGATATTAAAATTATATTAATATCTTCTTTAAAAGAAAGAATATGTTTTATTTCTGGAATCTTTAAATTAGCTAAAATGATACCCATTACCGTAGCAGTCATCAAGCCTGATTCGCGCATCAAAAATTCTGAAAATGCAAACCCCATTATTACTATAGCCAAAGTAACTACATTGCGTAAATAAGATGGGAGCCTGTTTTTACCTAATAAGTAATAAAGCAAGAAGGCCGAAATGATGCCAATGAAAACGCCTGTAGATATGGTAAGAAAAAAACCTTTAAGTGCCACCAATGTGTAATCATCTTGGGGGCGGCTACTGCGTACAAACTCGTAAGCCAATACTGCTATTAAAGCTCCCAAGGGGTCTATTAAAATTCCTTCCCATTTAAGTACGGTATTGATTTTTTGATTAGGTTTCACATTCCTCAAAATAGGAGTGATAACGGTAGGACCTGAAACTATAATAAGCGCAGCAAATAAAAATGAAATGCGAAAATCAAGACCCACGATAAAGTAAGCAGCTAAAAAACCGCCAATTAAAGTGACTATTACCCCAATTGTTAATATGTTGCGTACAGTACTAGCCAGGGTTCTTATTTCCTTTAACTTAAGCGTGAGTCCTCCTTCAAATAAGATTACTGCTACCGAAATAGAAACAAAAGGAAATAGTAATTCAGGATTGAAAATAATGTCACCATCTAAAAGTTTTTCTCCATCCGGGGTAAAAAAAGTAGATAATGGCCCTATGGCTAAGCCAATTAAAATGAGTGGTAAAATGGCTGGTAATTTAACCTTCCAAGCCATCCATTGAGCAAATATACCCAGCACTAAAATTCCAGCTAGTTCAATCATCTTAGTTTATTACAAAAATATTTTATCAATAGACTTTCTGAACTCCCTAATCAAGCAATTGTTATTTAAAAATGATCTTGCTGAAAAAGGAATTAATTATTTAATCCTTATCAATTTGAAATTTTCTTACCTATAAATCAATGCTAATGTAGCATCTATGTAAGGTTTCTATACTTTGCGATAGGTTACCTCAGGTTATTACCTTCATTTAGAGCATAATGAATCACTGGTAAACTCAAAGGTTTATATGTTGATAGTATACAGTTTGATTCAAAATTGAATAAAAATTTTCAAAAATTAGTATTTTATGCTGAAAATATTACAAGCAAATAAGCCATTTCAATAAGAATTGTCTTAGTTATTTAGCTTTTTGTGCTTGAAATATCATAAATTTATACTCACTCAACTTGAGTAATCATGAAAAAAAAGTTATTAAATCTTACTATTCTCATACTGCTTTTTTTTGCTTGTAGCGAAGAGCATGAAGATATAAAAGTAGATGAAAATGATAACGAGAATCAAGAAATGCCAGAAGGGCTATGGTTAAGTTATGACAATCAGAGGCAGAATATTTATATTAGTGTTCGAGATTCCGTATTTTTACTAGATGTGAGTAATACAAGTTGGCTCAAACCTTTAAGTAAATTTAAAACCAGCTATACTGTCAATAGACTTAGATATTACGAGAAAAGTAAATTGTTGATTTGCGCTTTAGCGAAAGGCGGGCTGGAAGTCTGGGACATTAGCAATGTTAACGATCCAGTACTTAAGACCTCGTATCAAACTCCTGCCTCAGATGCTACAAGTGATTATCAAATAACAGAGGTGGTCGATGCAGTTGCATATCAAGAGAATATTTATATGGCATGTTTTCCTTTTGGATTACGAGTAATTAATTTTGATGGTGAGCTGATTGAAGAATATGGAGTTCAAAAGGCAAGGCAGCCTGTACTTTCTAATGCAATAGCAATTGACGAGCAGCTTAATATATTATATTTGAGCACGAGACAGCCTGCCGGTATTTTTTCTTTTAAGCTTTCATCAAACCAAACTACGTCTTTACATTATCAAAAATTTAACGAAAGCAACAATAGAAATAGACTACAGATAGATTGGAACGGAAACAGACTATACACTTCAATGGAGCCTATTGCTGCTGATACTACCAGTTTATTGGGTAATATTTTTGAACCTGGAAATTTGCCTGACCTCGAAAATAAAATAATGACTGCCGCAGTTAAATCCAACAATGAACTTGCCCCTATATTGGCAGTAGCTGGTGATCCTCATGGAAATAATATAGTTAACCTCTGCGATATAAATGAGCGTGTGCAACAAGTTGAGCTCGGTTTGGCTTTTTCAAAAGTTACAGGCAGTATAAATATGCCGCAACATATTTCAATATTTCCATCCTTTAAAATCCCAGGTCATAACGCTGCCTTAGATATGGGCATAGGGTTTACTTATTTGATCAATTCTGAAAATCAGTTGTTTATTTTTGATCATAATAATATAAGCAGGCCATCTTTGGTAAAAGAAGTAAACCTTTCCGATCTTTTTAATTAAAATAATTTATTGGTTGCCGCTAGTCATGATCACCATTTTTGGCTTTTCCATGCACAGTTATTTTCTTCTGAAAAAGTTAAACTCAAAAATGTTTTAGAATAGCAACAGAAAAAATCAGCTAATTTCATGAATAAAGTGAGTAAATTATGGCGTCACCTATTAAATATATATTTTAATTTGTGAATATACTAGCACTTACTAGCATATTTCGAAATTAATTGACTTTGCAACCATGAAACTCCAACTAATAGATTTATTGATCATTCTGGCCTATTTGGTATCGGTAGTGACAATAGGTTTAATACTCAAACGCATAGCTCAAAAAGATAAATCCAGTTATTTGCTAGGCAGCAATAAGCTGCCCTGGTACCTGCTAGGGCTATCTAATGCATCCGGAATGTTCGACATTTCAGGCACCATGTGGATGGTAACCTTACTTTTTGTTTATGGTCTTAAAAGTATTTGGATACCCTGGCTATGGCCTGTATTTAATCAAATATTTTTAATGGTTTATTTGTCTAAATGGTTGCGAAGATCGAAAGTAACAACCGGGGCCGAGTGGATAGGTACCCGATTTGGTTCAGATAAAGAGGGGCAACTATCCCATAATATTGTGGTGGTATATGCTTTAATTGGTTGCCTTGGCTTTTTGGCTTATGGGTTTGTAGGTTTAGGAAAATTTGTAGAGCTATTCATACCATGGGAAGTAGTAAACGCCTATGTTCCTTTTGAAGTTGCTCCCAGATTCGTGCCTCATTTGTATGGCATTGCATTTACGCTATTTGCCATTTTTTACGCGATTGTTGGTGGCATGTTCAGCATTGTCTGGGCTGATTTACTTCAGTATATTATTATGACCATATCAGCGGTAGTTATTGGTGTGATTGCTATGAATGCTATTTCTACTGAACAATTTTTAGTTCCCGAAAATTGGGCAAGTCCGTTTTTTGGTTGGAACCTCGATCTGGACTGGAGCAATGTAATTAATGAAGTAAATGATAAAATAGAAAGCGATGGCTATTCCATGTTTGGTATATTTTTTACTTTAATGCTTTTTAAAGGAATTCTGGTGAGCGCTGCAGGGCCGGCTCCCAATTATGACATGCAGAAAATCTTGGCAACCCGATCTCCCCAGGATGCCGCAAAAATGAGTGGCTTTGTTTCTGTTGTGCTTTTGCCTGTTCGTTATTTTATGATTGCAGGCTTCGGCGTTTTGGCAATCATTTATTATGATAGGCTTGATTTAAGAGTGGCTGGTTTGCTTGATTTTGAGCAAATATTACCTTCCGCTATTAATGAGTTTGTTCCGGTAGGATTTACCGGTTTGTTGTTAGCAGGCTTACTAGCTGCATTTATGTCTACATTTGCTGGTACGCTAAATGCCGCTCAGGCATACTTAATCAATGATATTTATTTGAAATATTGGAACCCTAAAGCATCTAATACTAAAATCAAGAAAATGAACTACATCACCGGCTTTTCGGTAGTGTTGATAAGCGTATTAATTGGATTTTTTGCTGAAGATGTAAATAGTGTGCTTAATTGGATCGTTTCTGCATTATGGGGTAGCTATATAGTGGCTAACGTGTTAAAATGGTATTGGTGGCGCTTCAACGGCTATGGCTATTTTTGGGGAATGATTACCGGAATTGTCCCGGCATTGTTTTTACCATTGTGGGTCGATGACTCTCAAATAATTTATTATTTTCCAATAATATTAGTAATTTCATTGATAGGTGCTATTATAGCTACTAATCAAACACCGCCTACTAATGAAGAGGTATTGAAAAAGTTTTACAGAAATGTAAGACCATGGGGCTTTTGGAAGCCTATTCATAATAAAGTAGTAGCTGAATTTCCAAATTTTAAAAGAAATACTAGTTTCAAGTCGGATATGTTTAATGTTGTAATTGGTACTGTAGCACAAACTGTACTCGTGGCGTTGCCTATTTATATTGTTATTCAACAAAATGCTCCCATCATTATTACCATTGTAATAGCAGTCGTTTGTGGTTTTATCTTGAAAAAAACATGGTGGGATAAATTGATAAAAGAAGAGGCATTTAGAAAAGCTGAAGATGAATGTGAAACCGGTATGAAGAAAGTATGATGTTTAATGATAATCGGATTAGTAAAACCTTTTTTAATTAATTAGAAGTTTAAAGTCATGATGAAATAATAAAGAAGAGATGAAAAATGAAGAAGCCGGAGTGAAATCCGGCTTCTTTCTATACAGTCATTATTTCTTCTTCTTTCTTTTTGACCAACTCATCAATCTTGGCCACATAGTTGTTGGTGAGCTGCTGTACATCCTCCTCTGCTCTTTTTTCTTCATCTTCAGATACCCCCTCTTTCAAAAGCCCCTTCAGCTGGTTTAGCACATCTTTTCTAGCATTTCTAATGCTTATTTTGCCGTTTTCGCCTTCGTTTTTCACCGATTTCACCAGGTCTTTTCTACGCTCTTCGGTAAGGGGAGGGATGTTTAATCTTACCAATTCGCCGTCGTTTTGTGGATTTAACCCTAAATCACTATTCACGATAGCTTTCTCAATTTCTCCCAGCATTTTCTTCTCCCATGGTTTTATCACGATTGTTTTGGCATCAGGAGTATTAACTGAAGCTACTTGATTAACAGGCGTAGGGGTGCCATAGTAATCTACTTTTATTCCGTCAAGCATTGAAGGCATTGCTTTACCAGCTCTTATACGGCCAAACTCATGTTGGGTGTGTTCTACGGCTTTGGCCATTAACTCTTTGGCTTCATCCAGGTATAATTTTATCTCTTCCATTTTTATTAATTGTTGTTAAAATCTAATCAATGCACAAAAGTACCAACTTCTTCTCCTTTAAGCAATTTATAAAGATTTCCCGGTTTGTTCATATCAAAAATATGGATGGGCAAGTTGTTTTCCTGACATAAAGTAAATGCGGTCATGTCCATCACTGCAAGTCCTTTTTGGTAAACTTCTTGAAAAGTAATATCCGAAAACCTGGTAGCATTAGGATCTTTTTCAGGGTCTGCAGAATATACTCCATCTACCCGTGTGCCTTTTAATACTACTTCCGCCTCTATTTCAATGGCTCTGAGGCTGGCAGTAGAGTCGGTAGTGAAATAAGGATTGCCAATACCTGCACCAAATATTACAATTCTGCCTTTTTCAAGATGCCTTACTGCCCTGCGGCGAATAAATGGTTCACAAACTTGCTCTATTTTAAATCCGGACATGAGCCTGGTATGCAAATCAATGTTTTCCAGTGCGCTTTGTAGGGCCATTGCATTAATCACTGTGGCAAGCATTCCCATGTAATCTCCTTGCACACGATTTATTCCTGAGCTTTCTGCCTGTACCCCTCTGAATATATTTCCACCACCAATCACAATGGCAAGTTCTATATTTTCATCTTTCACCTTTTTAATTTCATTAGAATACTGCTGCAATCTCTCAGCATCTATTCCATATTGTTTATTTCCCATTAGGGCTTCACCACTCAGTTTCAACAAGACTCTTTTATACTTCATTTTTGTAATTTTAACATCCGAAAACAAATATAATATTGCTAAAGGTAATTATTTAAAAATCTTCCTAATATTTTATCAATATTATTTATATCAATCCTTATTTTTGCTCTCATTTACTTTTTAATTTTGTAAAACAATTTTTTATTAGACC
>CAZQEZ010000071.1:18545-22785 GCA_964592475.1 uncultured Roseivirgaceae bacterium | reverse complement strand
AAAGGGTTTGAATGAATTGAAATTAAAATACCCATCCTTTTTTGATGAAATAAATTATTTTGAGGCAGAATATGCCTCTCATAATGCAGTACCGATAGTTGCAAATCCTTATTTTTTGACAAAATTATTTTCAAATTTCAAAGCAAGGTATTTTGAAATAGCCGAGGTGTATGAAAATTATAAAATGAAATACGAGGCCAGATCTATTCAAGAAGAATTGAATGCTATAATCACTGCTTCTAGACTTGGTGAAAATTTTTTTCCCCCGGAGATACCCGAATTTAATGGTATTGCTTCAAGGTATCTTGCAAGTAATTACACGGCACATGGTATATCGATCTATGAACTTGCTTTAACCTATTTCCCTAAATATTGGGGTTTTCATCTATCATTGTACGAGCTTTTGATGGAGGAAAATCCGATTAAAGCTAAATTGGACTTACCAATAATTGGTAACTTTGAAGTTAAGCAATCGGGTAGCTAAACCGAGCACCACTAAGCTTTTGCTGCATTTGTGCTTGCATATAGCACTAATTTTTCTCAATGTAATTTTTTTAATCTTTCTTTTGCTACATTTGCAAGGAAAACACTATTCTATCAAACGTATTTCAGGGTAAATAATGGGTATTGCTAGTACATTTAAAAATTTTATTCTACCAAAATTAAAATTTGCCGCTGCATCGTCTGTGGCAACCCTGGTTGACTATGTGCTTTACCTGGTTCTTGAGGCGTTTTTCTTCTCTCCGGTTATTTCCAATATCATATCCGCTTCGGTAGGTATGGTCATCAATTTTTTTCTGCAAAAAAGGTATATTTTCATTCTGAATAGAAATGTAAATATCACCTTTATATTATCTATTTCTTTTAGCCTCTTAGGCATAGTATTTAGTACATCGCTTATAGGTTTTCTTACTAAGATTCCTTTCTTTTATGATCACCAGTACATCACGAAATTAATTGTTTCCGGCATTATCTTTTTCTATAACTTTTATAGCAAACGTTTCGCCTTTGAAAAGAAGTTTCTGGGAGAAGGTTTCTTCAAAAAGAAAACAAAAGAATAGAGAATTCGCGTCACAATTTTAAGGAGTTATAGAAGTTTTGACTGAAGAAATTTAATTTTATTTCGGTAAATAAAAAGTGCTGCCCAAATAGCATTCTATTCAAGCAGCACTTTGTATCAAAAAATCTTTATTGAATTACCTGGGGGCTTCCTTTAACCGTAAAATTACCGGTAACTACGCCCGTGGTGGTTGCATCAGCTAAGCCTTCAAAGCCGGGTTGCTTACCTCCCACACTTATGGTAAAAGAGCCGGGTTCTATGGTCAATTTTCCCTCTTCATTTACCATGGCATAATCCTTTTCTGATAAATTGAACGACACCATCTCTGTTGCACCGGCTTCCAGATTGATCTTTTTAAACGCCACCAAGGTACGTTGTGGCACCCTAAAACTGGCTGAGTCATCTCGTACGTACAGCTGCACTACTTCCATGCCCGCCTGATCTCCTGTATTGGTCACTTCTACAGCTACTGCTATGTTGCCCTCAGCATCTGGTGATGTTGGAATTTGCAAACTATCGTATTCAAATTGTGAATAACTTAAACCGTGACCAAATGGATAAAGTACTTCGCCTTTAAAAAACTTGTAAGTCCGGTTTTCCATATCATAATTGGTAAAATCAGGAAGATCGTCCACGGACTTGTAAAAGGTTACTGGCAATCTACCGGAAGGATTGGCATCGCCAAATAGCACATCGGCTATGGCTTGTCCACCCATTTCGCCAGGATACCAGCTGTACAAAATAGCTGGCACATTTTGATTGGCCCAATTAAAAGCTACAGCGCTACCACCCATCATTACCAGCACGATTGGTTTACCTAAGGAAGATATTTTTTGTATCAAGTCTTTTTGAATTTCGGGCAATTTTATATCCGTACGGTCACCCCCTTCAAAGCCGGGCAGTTTTACTCCCATTTCTTCTCCTTCTATTCTGGGGTGCAATCCCATTACCATCACTACAACTTCTGAATTTTTAGCTGCCTCAATGGCAGGTGTAGCCAAGTCTTCATCGGGAATGGCCCAAAGCAAATGCGCTTGTGGATCCGTACCATTGTTGAAGTATTCAATTATTATAGGATAAGTATTACCCTCTTCCAAATCAGCCTCAAAAGTGTTAGTAGAAGGATGATGTTCATTGTAGAATTCAAATTGTTCTTCCCCGTTGAATGTTACTTTGGCACCATGAGCAGCATTCAGACCTATCTGGTATTTACCTGATTTTGGCGGCGTTATGGTGCCTGACCAGCGGATGGCAAAAGTATCTGCTTCCACGTCAGTAATTGGTGAACGGCCATACCAAAAGAAATCCACCAGGGTATCAATCTTTGTTTCTACGGGTTCGCCGCTGAAATCAGCATTTTGATAATATTCAGCTTTTAATCCCCGGCCATTTACATCACCGGCAGGAGTTAGAGCAGAAGCAGGTATAGGTTTCATGGTAGGAAAATCTTCAACAATATAACTTCCCTCGGCGTAATTGACCGATACTTCATTGCCCAGTTTATCCTTAATTCCTTCCAATACAGTTTTTAATTGGGTAGGTGTACCATGGTAATTACCTAGCATTACCTGGTGATCGTGAGCGTTTGGGCCAATCACCGCTATAGATTTGATATTTTTCGAAAGTGGCAACATTTTATTTTCATTCTTCAACAAGACCAAAGCTTCCTGTGAGGATTGTAATGCCAACTCATGGTGTTCTTTACTGCCTACTACCTCGTACTTTATTTTGGTGTAAGACACATCATCAGGGTCATCGAACATGCCCAACTGGAAACGCGCCTTAAAAAGTCTGATTACTGCCTCATCAATTTCTTCTTCTGTAATAAGTCCCTGCTCCACAGCTTGCACCAGTGCAGGATAGGTATCACCACAATTCAGATCGGTACCGGATTTTACTGCCATGGAAGCAGCTTCCTCAGCTGTTTTCACTACTTCATGGTCCCCTTTTTCATAAAAATCGTTGATGGCCCAGCAGTCAGAAACAACATAACCATCAAAACCAAACTGATTTCTAAGAATATCAGTAAGTAATGTATCGCTACCGCAGCAAGGCTCTTCACGAAAAGCATTGTAGGCACACATAACCGATTGCACATTGGCTTCCTCTACTGTAGCCCTGAAATGCGGCAGGTAGGTTTCCCAAAGGTCTTGTTCGCTTACTTCGGCATTGAATGAGTGCCTGATGGGCTCGGGTCCACTATGTACCGCATAGTGTTTGGCAGTAGCTACAGTTTTCAGGTATTTTTCATCGTCTCCCTGCAGGCCTTTGATAAAATTTACAGCCAGTTCACCGGTCAGGTAGGGGTCTTCACCATAGGTTTCTTGTCCGCGGCCCCAGCGGGGATCTCGAAAAATGTTGATGTTAGGCGTCCAGAAAGTAAGGCCCATGTAAATACCGCGCATATTTTGCTCGGCAAACCTGTGGTGCTTGGCCCTTGCTTCATCAGAAATGACAGTAGCGATTTCATGCATCAAAGGTGCGTTCCAGGAGGATGCCATACCAATAGCCTGTGGAAATACTGTGGCTACTCCAGCCCTTCCTACTCCATGCAGGCATTCATTCCACCAATTATAGGCTGGTATATTTAGTCTTTCTATGGCTGGGGCTTCGTAGCGCATTTGCGCTATTTTTTCTTCCAGTGTCATTCTGCTTACCAGGTCTTTAGCTCTTTCTTCAGCCGAAAGGCTGGTATCCTGGTAGGGCAACAGTTGGGTAGTATCATCTTTAGAACCACAACTAAAGGTCCAAAAAATTAATACTATTATCCATGATCTATTCATTTTCATAAGTATTGATGGTTTGATTCCAGCAGGAAAGATAAAAAAATATTGATTACTGGAGAAATGTTAAGACAGAAATCAAAATTAATGTCAATAAGAGGGGCCTATATAATAAAAAGCATGGATATTTAATCCATGCTTTTTTAATAAAATATGTATCCGGATTTTTATTTTATTACAACTACTTCAATTTCAATGGAATCATTAACGCCTGTGCCGCTAATAATACCTATTACTCTGATTAATCCACGTGCTTCTCCACGATCTTCATCCAATTGAAATGCGATAATATCATCTACTTCAAGATTTGGAACAATCTGATCACTTCCCACAGCAATTGCATCGTCAAAAGCCTGTTGGATAAATGACACATTTTCATCATTTTCCTGGAACTCAG
>CAZQEZ010000071.1:15386-18445 GCA_964592475.1 uncultured Roseivirgaceae bacterium | reverse complement strand
ACCATAATAGTATCCGAAGTCAATTTCAGAGGAATTTATGCCAGTTCCTGCTTCTACATCATCTACACTGTAAGTAAGTCCGGTTACGGTACTAAAAAAAGTTTTACTTTTTTCATCTGCTGTAGGAGGGAATAACAAAACCGCAGTATAAGAAACTACTGTTGCAGTAACATCGATAGTAAAAACTTCCGTAGTAGTTTCACCGGCATCATCAACTGCTTCCAGGGTAAGGGTTACATCTTGATCAATAAATTCAGGTTGTAATGTGTAGGTGAAAGTGGTATCAAAAGATGTTACACCAGCTGTTTGCCTGGTACGTTCGAATAAAATGTCTGAGGTAACTCCCACACGCTCTCTAACCCTAAACACGTTAAAACCATCATTTGCAGTAACGCTAACTTCAAATTCAATTTCTTCACCGCTTCCACCGGTAATTACGCCTGCATCATCGGCAGGATCTACAATTATGGTCATTGTTGGCCCGCCCAAATTAAGGCCACCTTCTTCATCGCAACTTACCAGAAAAACACCAGAAAGCAATACGAAAATAAAAAAATAATTAAATGTTCTTTTCATGCTAGTCAATATTAAAAATTAAAAGTTAATTAAATTAAAAGCCTCAAAATAATTTTCAAGGCATCAGTCAGCTTAACGGGGGAATAAAGATTATGTTATTGATGTATAAAGAGAGCAATGTATGATTTACCAAGAAAAAGTTGTTTTATGCAAAACTTCACAATGATCAATTTAATTGCAGTTATTTTTTCTCCTGGTATTTTTTTTGCAACAATTCCTTATTTTAGCATAAAATTTATTTAGCATAAAATTATATTAATAATGTCAAATCTAAATATTACGAGGTTACTGTTAGTTGTGTTCATTATATTTCACGTGCCTGCAAAAGCGCAAAAGAAAAAAGCAGTTGAACTGGAAGACCTTTTTGCCAGTAATTATTTCAACCCTATTGGAGTATATGGAATTGACTGGATGCAGAATGGTAAATATTATACCACCATAAGTAGCGATGATCAATCGAACAGACAATTAATTAAGCAATATGATATCACCACTGGTGAAGAGGTAGCTATACTGTTTGATAATACTGATTTACAAGGATGGATAAACCCTCAGCCTTTTGTCTTTTCCAATTATCATCTGGGACCCGACGAAGAAAATATATTACTGGCTACCGAGCTAGAAAGCATTTATCGCCGCTCCACCAAAGCATTCTATTACTTGTACAATATTGAAACCAAAGAGATCAAGCAGATCCATGAAGGCAGTAAAATTTCTTATGCTACCTTTTCTCCCGATGGTAAAAAGATAGCTTACGTGAGGCAAAATAATTTATACTATACACCGGTAGATGAAATAAATGAAATAGCTGTTACCGATAATGGAAAATTCAATCATATTATCAATGGTAGTACCGATTGGGTGTATGAAGAGGAGTTTTCATTTGCAAAAGCTTTCTTTTGGTCGCCAGATAGCGAAAAAATAGCTTTTTATACCTTTAACGAAAGTGAAGTAAAAGAATATAATATGCAGCTATGGGGGCCATTGTATCCGGAAGATTATAAATTTAAGTACCCTAAGGCAGGCGAAAAGAACTCGCTGATTAGCATCAAAATTTTCGACCTTGAGCAAAATGAAACTGTAGATTTAAAAATTAATGACGATCATGATATTTATATTCCCAGGGTTTTCTGGACTAATGATCCATCAAAGCTAGCTATAATTAAATTGAACCGCTTGCAAAATCATTTGCAATTGTATCACGCGAATGCCGTAGATGGTGATTTGAAGTTGGTGTTGGAAGAGAAAAGCGACACTTATGTAGATATTAATTATAATGATCAATACATTTACCTGAAAAACGGAAGAGGTTTTGTAACCACCAGCGAACAGTCCGGCTATAAACATTTGTATCATTATGATTTGGATGGAAATCTGGTAGCCCAAATCACCCATGGAAATTGGGAAATTGATAATTTTTATGGCATAGACCAAAAAAAGAAAATAGCTTATTTTACTTCTACCGAGGAGTCGCCACTGCAAAGGCACCTTTATTCTATCAAGTTGAATGGTAAAAATAAAACACAACTATCGATTAAAACAGGGAACATAAGTGCCAATTTCACCCCCGATTTTAGGTACTACATAGCCTCCTTTACATCGGTAGTCGAACCCATGTTGGTAACATTACATGAAGCACCTTCAGGAAAGAAAATAAAAGTATTAGAAGATAATTCCAGGTTAAAGCAAAGACTGGCCGATCATACCATTGGTCAAAAATCATTCTTCAGCTTTGATACGGAAGATGGTACGTCATTAAACGCATTTATGATAAAACCTCATAATTTTAATCCGGATAAAAAATACCCGGTAATTATGTACGTGTATGGTGGACCGGGTTCGCAAGTAGTGCTCAATGATTGGGGAGGCCAGCGAGATATGTATCATCATTACCTTACCCAGCATGGGTTTATAGTGGTAGGCATTGACAACCGGGGTACCGGTGCTAGAGGAAGAGGATTTAAACATAAAACCTATGCCCAATTAGGTAAATACGAGACCATGGATCAGCTATCTGGTGCTCGATATTTGGCTGGCTTATCTTATGTAGATGAAGATAAAATTGGCATTTGGGGCTGGAGTTACGGGGGATATATGTCTTCTTTAGCAGTTTTTAATGGTGCAGAAGAATTGGCCGCGGCCATAGCCGTAGCACCGGTTACTAATTGGCGCTTTTATGATACAATCTATACCGAACGTTATTTAAAAACTCCTCAACTCAATCCCGATGGTTACGATGCCTGGTCACCTATTACTCATGCCTATAAATTGGAAGACGATTATTTGTTAATTCATGGCACCGGAGATGATAACGTGCATTTTCAAAACGCGGTAGAATTGCAAGATGCATTAATTGCTGCCAATAAGCAATTTGATAGTTTCTTCTATCCAAATCGAGCGCATGGCATTAGTGGCGGTATCACCCGTTATCATTTATATTCCATGATGACTAATTTTTGGTTAGAAAAATTACAAAACAAATA
>CAZQEZ010000071.1:0-15286 GCA_964592475.1 uncultured Roseivirgaceae bacterium | reverse complement strand
AGCAACTTTTTCCTATTTATAGTATCGAAAAGTGGGTGGAGAGATTGCCTCATTTGGGAAAAAATAATTTTTATGATGACGAGATCTAAGGCATAATCAGATCATCCATATATTGCTTCCCCATAGGTCACCCATGGAAATATATGCAATATTATTTCAAATAAAGTGAACACGATTTGCATTATTGACGTTATAGTTTGTAATTTGCGGCTTATTTATAAAAAGTCTAAATAATGTTTTAATGGCGACACCAAAAAGCGTGGCAGACCTAAAGCCGGGAGAGAAAGCAATTATTTCAGGCTTTAAGGATGAGCATTTGTCGCTCAAGCTTCTGGAAATGGGTTGTTTACCCGGTACAGAAGTCTCAGTAAATTTTAAGGCCCCACTGGGCGATCCTATTTCTATCGATGTATCGGGATATAATCTATCATTGAGGTTGAATGAAGCAGCAACTATTACCATTAGATAAAGAAGATGAAAGAAAGATTTTTGATACCAAAAAATTGAAAATCGCTTTACTGGGAAATCCTAATTCCGGCAAATCCTCTTTATTCAATCATCTTACCGGTTTAAATCAAAGTATTGGTAATTTTCCAGGGGTAACCGTAGATAAAAAAAGTGGATACTTCAAATATGAAAATACCAAAGCAGAAGTAATTGATTTACCCGGTACTTATAGCATTTATCCTCGATCCTTAGACGAGCGAATTGTTTTTGACGTATTGTCAAATCCTGAAGGTGACGATTATCCTGATTTGGCAATTGTAGTGGTAGATGTTTCCAACATAAGACGCAACCTTCTTCTGTTTACCCAAATTCGTGATCTTGGCATTCCGGTTATTCTAGCATTTAACATGGTAGATCTGGCCCAAAAAGTAGGTGTACAATTTGATATTGGAAAATTTGCTCGTTTTTTTGAAGTACCGGTAGTTGCCATTAATGCACGCACTGGTAAAGGTATAAACGATTTAAAAGCCAGTATCAATCTCGCCTTGAAGCAAAAGTTTAAAGTGGCCTATGATGTAGCTGACCTGGCGCCACAAATTATTAATGAAATAAAAGAAACATTTAAAATAAAAAACAACTATCGGGCCTGGCTACTAGTCCAGCAAGCGGAATACAGTAACCACGTTGCCGATCAAGACAAAAGAACTATAGCCTCCATCAGGCAAAAGTATAATTTTGATGATAAAGATTATCAGGCCAAGGAGACTATCAAAAGGTATAAAGTAATTAATGACTTGGTGTGGCAATCAATCGTAGAAAAAAAAGCACCGCCAAAAGATTCCATTACCCGCAAAATAGATAAGATTGTTACGCATAAGTATTGGGGATACCTGATCTTCGTTGGGATATTATTTCTAATTTTCCAAGCTATTTTTGCCTGGGCGGCGGTACCCATGGACTTGATTGATCTTACCTTTAGCAATTTGGCTGCCTGGCTTGAAGGGGTTTTACCGGCCGGGCCGCTGTCGAGTCTTGTTACGGAAGGTATAATACCCGGTATGGCGGGCATATTAATATTTATTCCCCAAATTGCCCTGCTTTTCACCTTTATATCTTTATTGGAAGAATCGGGGTACATGTCTCGGGTGGTTTTCTTAATGGATAAGATCATGCGCAAGTTTGGCCTTAGCGGCAAAAGCGTAGTTCCTCTTATTTCTGGCGTAGCGTGTGCAATACCAGCTATTATGGCTACCCGCAACATAGAAAATTGGAAAGATCGGATCATTACAATTTTTGTAACTCCTTTAATGAGCTGTTCTGCTCGCATACCGGTTTATACAATTTTGATAGCCCTTGTGGTACCACAAAAATACTTACTTGGATTTGTAAATTTGCAAGGGCTAGTGCTACTGGCTTTATACGCCCTTGGATTTATAGCTGCCATACTTTCCGCGGCCTTATTCAAATTATTAGTAAAAGCTCGCGATCGATCATATTTTATCATGGAGCTACCCACCTACAAAATGCCTCGCTGGAAAAATGTTGGTTTTACCATTTATGAAAAAAGTAAAACGTTTGTTTTGGAAGCTGGAAAGATTATATTGGCCATTAGTATTATTTTGTGGGTTTTGGCATCTTATGGCCCATCCGATGAAATGGCTAAAGCAGAAGAGCAGGTACAAGCAATGATTACCGCGGGCCAAGTACAACCGGAAAATTTCGAGTCCAAAGTTGAATCATACAAACTGGAACATTCTTATGCCGGTCATTTTGGTAAATTTATTGAACCCGTGATAAAGCCGTTGGGCTATGATTGGAAAATAGGGATTGCTTTAATTACTTCGTTCGCCGCCCGAGAGGTATTTGTAGGTACTATGGCTACTATTTATAGCATTGGTGCAGACTGGGAAGAAAGCGATAATACAATAAAAGCACGCCTAAAAAACGAGATCAATCCTGAAACAGGAGAAAAAATGTATACTCCTGCACTTGCTTTTTCTTTATTGGTTTTTTATGCATTTGCCATGCAGTGCATGAGCACACTGGCAGTGGTTAAAAGGGAAACTAAAAGCTGGAAGTGGCCAATCTTACAATTAATATATCTTACTGCATTGGCTTACGGCTCAGCTTATCTTGTTTACAATTTGATGAAATAGCCAAAGATTCAATTAATTATTCATTCAAAATCATGTTGTTCAAATTTCAACCTTGAATATACATCGTCAATAATTCGGTAAGGGCCTTTGATAATTACTTCATGATTTTGAAAAGATATAAATGTTTTATCTAATTGCAATAGTCTGTAAAATTTACTTTTAGATTGAAACTCCATCAATAGTTCGCTGGTTTTATTCATTTGCCAGTCCCTTTGATTAAAATACTCCATTAACCAGGCCTGCACGGGCTCACGTTTTTGCAAATAAGTGACCACCAGTTTCATTTGCCTGCTGGCCAGGGTAGGAATTAAGCTTATACCTACTGCAAATAGCAATAATTGTAAAAGAGTTTGCCATTCAAACATAATGGTTTGATAAATAATTAAACTAATAATGACATGAATTAGACAAAAAACCGGGAAAAATAATAACAGACATTTAATAAATAAATTAACGCTGGGAGGCAAAAAATGTGCTTCTGTTTTCATGATAGGCAGTGTGTTTAAATTTGGTTTTTTTTGCACTGCAACAAAAAATATTTGTAAATAAACGAGAATATTAAGAATAACACAATACCCAATTGTTAAATTTTTACAATTTTTTAAGATAAATAGGAATCAATTAATGAAAAAGCAGGAAATAATTTAAAATTTTTTTATCTGTATTTAAACAAAATTGGCATCCAATTAAGTTTAATGGTTCTTTTATCTTAATTTTGCAACTTATTTATTTCTAATTTTTGAACATTCAAAACAATAAAGAATGGAAACAAAAGTAATGGATTACAAAGTAAAAGACATTGCGCTGGCCGACTGGGGCCGCAAAGAAATTACACTTGCTGAAGCTGAAATGCCTGGCCTAATGGCATTAAGAGAAGAATATGGCGAAAGCAAGCCGCTTAAAGGTGCTCGTGTAGCAGGTTGTTTGCACATGACAATTCAAACTGCCGTTTTGATAGAAACCTTAGTAGAGCTTGGCGCTGATGTGCGTTGGTCTTCTTGTAATATTTTTTCTACTCAGGATCACGCTGCTGCAGCGATAGCTGCTTCCGGCACCCCTGTATTTGCCTGGAAAGGCATGACAGAAGAAGAATATGATTGGTGTGTTGAGCAAACATTATTTTTCGGTGATGATAAGCAGCCACTTAATTTGATATTAGACGATGGTGGCGATCTTACTAATATGGTGCTTGACAAGTATCCGGAATTCACCAAAGATCTATATGGAATATCTGAAGAAACTACTACTGGTGTACATCGTCTTTATCAAAGAATGAAAAACGGAACTTTACCGGTTCCTGCTATCAATGTAAATGACTCAGTAACCAAATCAAAATTTGACAACCTTTATGGCTGTAAAGAATCATTGGTAGACTCTATCAGAAGAGCTACTGACGTGATGCTGGCCGGTAAAAAAGCGGTTGTTGCCGGCTTTGGTGATGTAGGTAAAGGTTCAGCTCGTTCGTTGAGTGCCAATGGTGTACAAGTGACAGTGTCTGAAATTGATCCCATTTGTGCATTACAAGCAGCTATGGACGGTTTTGCAGTGAAAAAGATGGAAGATGCGGTAAAAGAAGCTGACATAGTAGTTACAGCTACTGGAAACATGAATATCATCAGTGAAAAGCATTTCCGCAACATGAAGGATAAAGTGATTGTATGTAACATAGGTCACTTTGATAATGAAATTGATGTTGCCTGGTTAAATAATAACTTTGGTGATACCAAAGATGTAATTAAGCCTCAAGTAGACCGGTACAATATAGATGGTAAGGACATAATCTTATTGGCCGAAGGTAGACTAGTAAACCTTGGTTGTGGTATGGGTCACCCTTCTTTCGTAATGTCTAACTCATTTACTAACCAGGTACTGGCTCAAATTGAATTGTACAAGTCAGGTGACAAATACGAAAATGCTGTTTACATGTTGCCAAAGCATTTGGATGAAAAAGTAGCCAGTCTACATTTAGCAAAGTTAGGAGTGGAGCTTGATCAATTATCTCCTGAACAAGCTGAGTATATTGGTGTAGAAGTTAAAGGTCCTTTTAAGCCTGAATATTACAGGTATTAATGATCAAATGTTATCAATTTAAATGATTGAATCATTTATCATTTGCTATCAGGTACCGTACTTCACAGGCAAAGCTTGAGCCATGAGTTACGAAATTGTATGGCAAACGATTAAATATTTATTGAAAGTAAGATAAGCTTTTGGATATATAAATGGCTGGCTGATTAAGTCGGCCATTTTTGTAGATAGCTGTAAGAAAAAAATTATTGCACAATCTTTGCTATCATATTTTTCACTATTAAAAGTAAAACAAATAAACTTGCATATAATTAAAAAATAAAGACATAATTTATGGAATTGAAAGATTTTGCAGCTATATCCGGAAAAGGCGGCCTCTTTAAAGTGATAAAGCCTACCCGATCAGGTATAATAGTAGAAAGCATTGATGAAAATAAAAAGAAAATGGTAGCTAGCGCTAGCAACAGGATATCAATATTGGAAGAAATATCCCTGTATACCAATACCTCTGAAGGAGCAATACCGCTAAAAGAGGTGATGCTAAAAATATATGAAGAATTTAAAGATGATACCGGTCTTACCTCCAGCTCATCTACTCAGGAATTGACAGCTTTTATTGAGCACTTGGTGCCTGAGTATGATAAAGAAAAAGTGTATGCAAGCGATATTAAAAAAATAGTTACCTGGTATCACATTTTGGTTAAATACCATCCTGAAATTTTTGAGCAAGAGCTTCAAGAAGAAAATACAGCAAAAGATACTGATAAAGAAGAAGAAGCTTCAAAAGAAACTAAATCAGGAGAGCCAGTAGCAGAAAAAACGAAACCTGTAGAGGAAAAACAAGCCAAACCAGCTGAAAAAAAAGCAAAAAGCAAATAAACCAGCTTTGAATGAAGGTTTTTAAATTTGGAGGTGCTTCCATTAGAAATGCCCGGGCTGTAATTAATATGGCCAATATTATTGCCAGCTATTCTCACGAACCTCTAGTAGTAGTTGTTTCGGCAATGGGCAAAACAACCAACGCGCTGGAAGAGATATTAAACATGAAAAGTAAATCTGAAGCTTATAATGAGAAGTTGCTAGCGCTAAAAAACTATCACCTCGATATTATTAATGTTTTAATTCCAAATAAGCAAAATCAAATTTATCAAAAAGTTGACCTTAGCTTTGAAAAATTGGTTGAAACAATCGAGCGAAAGCACGCTTCTCACAATCAGAAATATGACCAGGTAATAAGTTTTGGTGAATTAATATCATCAAGAATAGTAGCAGCTTATTTGCAATCTAAGAAAATAAATATGGAGTGGCTGGATGCCAGGCAATACATTCGTACCAACGAAGATTTTAGAGAAGCCAAAATTAACTGGCCTCATACTAAAGAGAGGATAGGCAACCTAAAAAACCATTTGCATTCTACTGCAGTGATCACTCAGGGTTTTATTGGTGGTACAATGAGTGGATTTACCAGCACCCTTGGTCGCGAAGGCTCAGATTTTACAGCTGCTATTCTAGCCAATGCATTAGATGCAGAGTCTCTTACCATATGGAAAGACGTACCCGGAGTATTGAACGCGGATCCCAAAATGATCAATGATACTATCAAATACAAGGTGCTATCTTACCAGGAAGCTGCCGAAATGACCTATTATGGAGCTTCGGTAATTCATCCTAAAACCATAAAGCCATTGGCTGATAAGAATATTCCATTATTGGTTCGTTCTTTCGATCATCCTAAAGCAGAGGGCACTACCATTCATCATTGCGAACTTCAAAATTTGGTTCCTGCCATTATTTTCAAAACAGGCCAAACGCTGATAACCTTCAAAATGCAAGATCTGGATTTTATCAATGAAAAAAATTTAAGTGTAATTTTTCACATACTTGATAAGCTCAACATAAAAATAAGCATGATGCAAAATTCGGCAGTGAGTTTCACAGTATGTTTTGATGACTACCCCAACAAATTGGATCAACTTTTGGAGTATTTGCAACATGATTTTGATATAAGATATAACCGCAATCTGACTTTAATAACCATCAAAAATTTCGATCAACCTACCATAGACCAGATAAGTAAGGATAAGGTTATTTTAGTAGAGCAAAAAACCAGGACTACCTATCAAATTGTGGTTCAGTAACTACTTAATTACCACGCTTTTGCCCGCGTAAACTCCTCTTGGTAAAGCAATAGAGAGGCTAAATAAATATAAATAATTCACCTTCATTTTCTATCTTTAATTGTTCCTCTTACAAATTCCAATTTAACTATTCCATATCCACAGAAAATCGATAAATGGTAGTTTGCTTATATACATCGTCAGGTCTTAATACTACAGATGGAAAGTTTTCTATGTTTGGTGAATTTGGATAATGTTGAGCTTCCAGGCAAAATCCTTCCCTGTAGTCATACACGGCACCATTTTTACCTATGGTACCATCTAAAAAGTTACCGGCGTAAAATTGAATACCCGGCTCAGTGGTTTGAACAGTGAGCACTCGTCCTGTGGTAGGTTCTTTAACTTCTGCTGCATTACGCAGAGAACCTTTATTACCCCTAAGCACAAAATTGTGGTCAAAACCTCCGGCAAAAGCTAGCTGAGGATGTTCTTGATTTATGTATTCGCCTATGGTTGTAAATTCACGCAAATCAAAAGGTGAATTTTCTACTTCCATCAGCTCACCGGTAGGAATGAGATTTTCGTTAACTGGGGTTATCTCCTTGGCGTTTATTTTAATTGTGTGGTCCAGTATAGTTCCCGAATCATGTCCGGCAAGGTTAAAATAACTATGGTTGGTAAGGTTAATAATAGTAGGCTTATCAGTAGTTGCCTCATATTCTATCATGATCTCGTCATCGTGGGTAAGTGTGTATTTAACTTCTACAGCCAAATCTCCCGGAAAGCCGCCGGCGCTGTCGGGACTTGTAAAATTTAGCTGTACACCGGGGCCGGCATCGGATTCAAATGATTCGCTTTGCCATACTACTTTACCAAAGCCTGCAGATGCACCGTGAATATGGTTAGGAGGCGAGTTTACTTCCAGTTGATATTCAGTATCATCAATGGTAAATTTTCCTTTATAAATTCTATTGGCGTAGCGGCCAATTATAGCTCCAAAGTAGGGCCTGTTATTGTTTAAATAATCTTCAAATGTATCGAAACCAAGTACCACATCTGCCATTTTGCCATTTTGATCGGGTACCATCACACTTACGATAATTCCACCAAAGTTGGTGATTTTGGCTGAAACACCATTCGCATTGGTAAGCGTGTATAACTTAACCGGCTTGTCAGCCAGCGAACCCCAGTCTTTTTCCTCTACTGTAACTGTAGAATCTGTTACACTCTCAGTTTCAGATTTTTTTGTATTGGAGGTGCATTGCCAGTTAAGAATTACTATTGTTGCAAATATTATATTTCGACTCATAATTTAGGAGCTTGTTAATTTAACAACTAATTTTATGAAAAAAATTGATAACGTCAACAGTAAACCAACATGAAAAAAATTATTAACTACATTTTGTCCTTTTTTATAGGCTCTTTTCTTCTTTTTGCCTGTGAGCAAGAAGAAAAAGATCTGGCGGTGGTGTCCGAATCTATTCCTGAAGTTAATCATTTGCTTAAGTACCTATATGCTATCAAAGGAGAAAAAACACTTTCGGGCCAGCACAATTATAGTCACGACCTATCGGAATCGCACGACAGTGTAAAATCCATTACCGGTAAATTACCAGCCATTTGGGGCTCTGATTTTATAGGTAAAAAGTTTAGAAAGCTGATGACCGAAGAAGCGATTGATCAGCACCAAAAGGGAAGTATCATCACCTTGATGTATCATCAGCCACGGCCTTACGCAGATAGTATGGGCCATTTTCGCGATTCTATCCATGCCGAAGACTGGCAACAACTTATTACCCCCGGTACTGCTATTCATAACACCTGGATGGCAGATATAGACAGTGTAGCACATTATCTTAAAATACTTGAAGAAAATAATGTGCCTGTTTTATGGCGACCCTACCACGAGATGAATGGCATTTGGTTTTGGTGGTGCAATAAACGAGGAGAGGATGGCTATAAAAAATTATGGAAAATGATGTACAAGCGTTTTACCGATCATCATCAGCTCAAAAATTTGGTTTGGGTTTGGAATCCCAATGCCCCTCGCGACTGGGAAGATGACAACGCTTATGCTTATGAGCTGTTTTTCCCTGGCTTGGATTACGTAGATGTACTGGCTACCGATGTGTACAAAGGTGATTGGAAACAATCGCATCATGACGAACTGCTGGCCCTGGCCGGAGATAAACCCATTGCCATTGGTGAATGTGGTGCGTTACCTCCCGCGGAATTATTTGAAAGTCAGCCGAGCTGGACCTGGTTCATGGTATGGGCCCGGTTTATTTACAATGCTAACACACCTGAGGAGGTAAATGCAATATATGATTTGCCCAGAGTATTGACTTTGGATGAGATTGAGATGGGGGAGTGAAAAATTTAAGAATCTGTTCAAGGAAGACAATCTTTAGGAGTAGGAGGTGAAATATTAAAATGAAAAGAAGGAAACTTTTACAAACAATTGCTTTGGCACCATTGGTAGCAAGTATTTCCGTCTCATGAAGGGATAATATAACAAAATCGGTAATTACATGGGTGCAGTGCAGCATAAATGCTTGTTCCTTCAACAAACAATTACGCGGTGGCATGGATTTTTACGAAATGATTTATTATCATAAATTGTTTAAAGTAAATACTGCCAATAAGATTTTGAAATTCATTATCATTAAAATATTGAATGGTATTTCCTTCCATTCACCTTACATAAAAACGATCTCTTCTACCAGATCCGCACCAAAATCTTCTTTGATGCGTTGCAGTAGCAGGCTTTTTTTCATACTCATTTCGTGCTTAAGAGAGGCAGAAGTGAACTGCACGAACATCACCTTATTTTTAAAAGAAATTTGTTTGGTACGGTTAGCGGCAGCTTTGCCTACAATTTTGTGCCATTGATTTTGTATGGTAGCATGTCCAACTTTTTTTTCAATGCGGAATTCTTTGAAAAGCTCCTGCAGTAGGTCTTTCAGTGGCTCGGTATTAGAGCCTCTTCGCGATATTTTATCTTTTAAAGGCATTACTCTTACAAAAATTATAAAAAATTAGTTCTTGTTCAATCTTTTTGTACATTAAAAATTTTGGCAGCCAGCTTGTTTTGCTCCAGTATTTTCTGAGTTCGCTCTTCACGAGCATCGGTAATGAAAATTTGGCCAAATGAATTGCCAGCCACCATTTCCATCAGCCGGTTAATGCGTTGATCGTCCAGTTTATCAAAAATATCATCTAGTAGCAGCAAGGGCTTAAACTCCTTTATTTGCTGAATAATCTCAAACATGGCCAGCTTCAATGCCACCACAAAAGATTTTTGTTGCCCTTGCGAGCCATACTTTTTTAGAGGGAATCCACCTATTTCAAATAAAAAATCGTCGCGGTGCACACCCATGCTGGTACGCTGCAATATACGGTCGCGGGATAGGTTGGTTCTGAATTCCAGTTCAAAATCTTCGGTTTGTAATTCGGAAATGTAATTAATGCTCACCTCTTCTTTACCACTGGTCAGTTGACTGTAGTGATTAATGAAAAGAGGTAGGTATTCTTGGCAAAAAGTTTTTCGTCGCTCATAAATTAACTGTCCGTAGTGTAGAATACCCAGGCTGAAGGGCTCCAGTAAATCTTTATCAAAATATTCTTTTTCCGCAAATTGCTTTAGCAGAGTATTCCTATTCTTTAACATTTTATAGTAAGCAATCAGGTTTTGCAGGTATCTTCCGTCTATTTGCGAAAGCAGGCCATCAAAAAATTTGCGTCTGGTTTCACTACCTTCTTTTACAAGTTCCTGGTCGTCGGGGGCAATCATAACCACTGGAAATCTGCCAATATGTTCGCTCATTTTATCATACGCTTTATTATTCACTTTTAGGTTTTTTTTATTACCTTTTTGCAAGTTGGCCATCAGTTTATATTTCTTATTGTCTAAATGAAATTCACCAGCTATGAAAAAGAAGTCTTGTTCATGCCTTATATTATGAGTTTCAATGGTGGTAAAGGCACTTTTGCTCATACTCAAATAATATATTGCATCTAACAAATTGGTTTTGCCCGTTCCATTGGCACCTACTATACAATTAATTTCCTCAGAAAATTGCGTTTCCAGCGAGTCATAGTTTTTATAATTCGATAATTTTATTTGTTGCAGGTGCATTATATTATTAAATTGTATCTTTTTTAACTAATTTCGCAACACTAAAGAATCAAATAGTGTTGAAGCTATTATCTGATAACTTAACAAATTTGCTAAAGACTTCATAGAAATTAAGTAAAATATGGCAACAACGAAAGAAAAAACCAAAACTTCGAAAAGTAAAGCTAAAGCCGAGAAAGAATATTCGAAAGAAACGTATATGTTTTGGTTTGAAAAAATGCTTTTGATGCGGCGTTTTGAAGAAAAGGCGGGTCAATTATATGGCCGCCAAAAGATAAAAGGCTTCTGCCATCTTTATATAGGACAGGAAGCTTGTGTTGCCGGTGCTGTAACAGCGCTGGATAAAGATGATAAATATATCACTGCCTATCGAGATCATGCCCATCCTATTGCATTGGGTTCGGAACCTAAAGCGATCATGGCTGAGCTTTTTGGTAAGCAAACTGGAATTTCCAAAGGTAAGGGCGGTTCCATGCACATGTTCGATAAGGATAAAAATTTTTTTGGAGGCCATGGTATTGTTGGTGGTAATATTCCCCTGGGCACCGGAATTGCTTTTGCAGAAAAGTACAATAAAACCAAAAATCTATGCATCACTTACATGGGAGACGGCGCTGTTCGTCAAGGTGCATTCCATGAATCTTTGAACATGGCCATGTTCTATAAAATTCCCGTGATCTATGCCATAGAAAATAATGGTTATGCCATGGGTACCTCGGTAGAGCGAAGTTCAAATGTGACAGACTTGTATCAATTAGCTGCTGCTTACAACATGCCTGCCAAATCAGTTGATGCCATGAGTGTATGGGAGGTACATGAAGCCATTGCTGAAGCTGCCGAAAGAGCCAGGAAGGGTGAAGGGCCAACTTTGCTTGAATTAAGAACTTATCGGTATAAAGGTCACTCGATGTCCGATCCGGCAAAATATCGAACCAAAGAAGAATTGCAGCAATATAAATTGAGAGATCCTATAGAGCAGGTACGTAAAAAATTATTGGATAAGAAAATGGCAAGTGAAGATGATTTGAAAGAAATAGAAGCCGGCATAAAACAGCAAGTAGAAGACGCTGTAAAATTTGCTGAAGAGTCGGCATATCCTCCTGTTGAAGAAGCTTACAAAGATGTGTATGCTCAGGAAGATTATCCTTTTACTACTGACTAAAAAAATATAGAATATATATTAATTAATTGACAAAAGTTCTGTTATTGAAAATAGTAGGACTTTTTCCTTTGTTGCTTCGCTTTCTCAATGCCATAAAGTATGCTCGTAGATGTTGGCGGTAAAACGCTTTTAATTCCAATCTAATTTTTCCGATGCTCCTGGCTAGGGTTAGGTCTTTTTATTTAACACGAAAATATCAAACGGCAAAGCGGCGGTATTTGGGTAAAGAGCGTAATAGGTGATGGTGCATTCTTTAGTTTTGCCTTGCCTCTTTAATTATTTCGCGGCCATCTATATCGGGCAGGTTGAGGTCCATTAATAGAAATTTTATGGATTGTTCTTTAATCACATTTCTTCCTTACCCATACCCACTATTTCAAATGAATGATTTTTTATTTAATTCATTTAGTTATTTTTCAAAATGAAATCATACTAAAAAATTATTTTTGTCTATGAAAACTAGTTGCAATAGATTTTTTGTTCCTGCTCTTACCTTATATTTGCCCTCAAGCTAATATTAACTGCTGAATCTGAATAAACATGATAGATCAAATATACCAGCACTATCTTACTTGCAATGGTGTGAGCACCGATACCCGGCAACTGGGTAAGAACTGCATGTTCTTTGCTTTAAAAGGTCCAAATTTCAATGCCAACCAATTTGGTTCAAAAGCATTGGAACAAGGAGCTAAATATGCAGTAATCGACGATGAAAAATACAAGCTCAATGACAATTACCTGCTGGTACCCGACGTACTGCAAACCTTACAGCAGCTGGCCTTACACCACCGCCGGCAACTAAATATTCCCTTTATCGGCATCACAGGCTCCAATGGAAAAACCACCAGTAAAGAATTATTACACATGGTTTTGAGTAACAAATACAATACATTTGCCACCAAAGGCAACCTCAACAATCACATTGGCGTTCCGGTTTCCATTCTTTCCATTGATAACCGGGTACAGATGGCGATTATAGAAATGGGGGCTAATAAAGTAGGAGATATAGCCGAGCTGGTGGCAATTGCCGAACCAACCCATGGATTGATAACCAATATTGGCAAAGCCCATATTGAAGGCTTCGGTAGCTTTGAAGGAGTGATTAGAGGCAAAAGCGAACTTTATCAGTACCTTATCCAAAATGAAGGTAAAATTTTTGTTAATTCTGCCAATGAAATTCTAGCCAATATGAGCAAGCGCATCAAACAACCGGTATTTTATCCTCAAGCTGGTGATTTTTTTGAGTGTAAGCTGCTGGAGGCAAATCCTTACGTAAAATACCTTTCTGAAAACGGAGAAGAAGTGCTGAGCAATTTGATGGGAAGGTATAATTTTGAAAATATTGCAGCCGCGCTTTGTATTGGAAAATATTTTGACGTGGACGCAGCAGCGGCCAACGAAGCTATTCGCAATTATGTTCCCTCTAATAACCGCAGTCAGGTATTTAAAAAAGGAAGCAAAACTATATTAATGGACGCTTACAACGCCAATCCTACTTCTATGCAAGCAGCTCTTGACAATTTCGGCCAAATAAAGGCTGCTAAAAAAGTAGCTATATTGGGCGACATGTACGAACTTGGCAGTAACGAGGCAGAAGAGCATAAAATTATTGGCGAAATTACTGCCGGCATGTCTCTGCAAGCAATTGTTTTTTATGGCAATAAAATGAAGGCAGCTAAAGCAACTAATCCGGCAGGTATTCATTTTGACAATAAAAATGATTTAATCAGCTACCTAAAAACTAATCAGTTTCACGATACTTATATATTAATAAAAGGCAGTAGAGCCATGGCATTGGAAGGCATTGTAGAGTTTTTGTAATTATGAAAGAAATACTCGAATTTTTAAAAGAGCTTAAACACAACAACCATAAAGAATGGATGGATGCTCATCGTGATCAATATCATCAAGTAAAGGCTCAATTCGAAGACTTTATTAACCTGATAATCATGGAAATTCAGCAATTTGATGAAAGCATTGTTGGCATTACTCCCAAAAACTGTATTTTCCGGGTCAATCGCGATATTCGCTTTAGTAAGAACAAATCGCCTTACAAAACAAATTTGGCTGCTTTTATAAGTGAGGAAGGAAAAAAAACTTTTAAACCGGGTTATTATGTACACTTGCAACCCGAGGATGAATCGATGATTGCCGGTGGCATCTATGCTCCTCCTGGAGACATTTTGAAAAAGATAAGACAAGAAGTAGATTATAACCCAGGCGAATTGAAAGAAATTATTTCCGGAACTGATTTTAAAGATTTTTATGGAGAACTTCAAGGAGAGCAATTAAAAACGGCACCCAAGGGATATAGTACGGATCATCCCAACATTGAATTTTTAAAGTTGAAGAGCTACATTGTTTACCATAAATTCAGGGATCAGGATGTTATGTCAGATAATTTTAAAAATGAAGTCATCAAAGGATTCAAAATCTTGAAACCAATGAATGATTATCTGGACGTTGCTATTTCTTAATTTAATAACAATGATTCATTTTCTCCTGAAATCACAAATTTACCTTTTTTCCTTAAAATGGTTTTGCCACTAGTTTTTTTCATCCAAGCTTGAAACCCAAAGTTGCTGAGAAGCAACACGAAAAATAAAATGATTAAAAACTCCATCGTTCTGATAATTAATTAATTAGTATTTAAATAATAAAGATAGAACCAAAAGAGTAAATAATCAACCGGTATCATTTTGCTTTGTTACGATTGTAATTTTTTTGTTGCAAATAATTAAACTCGATGATAATCAAATGCTTTACTATTGTCTTAATTGCACGTTAGGATGAATTAAGACAAAATGATTTAATTAATTGGTTAAGTTATCATGTAAGAATGTTCACGATCTGGATTTTTAAATCGCCAGAAAAATGGCTTTTTAGCATTTTCTAACAACTGTTTTGGAATAGCTTTGTCACATTTTACTAATTATCTCAGTTTATTAGAGGCTACTTCCCACTAAAATGCAGGCTATTGTCCTTCAATTGTTATCCAACTAGATTTTCAAAATTGAGTTGATTGCTGAAGCAGCATTATGCAGTTTAGCAATATAATTAAAGAATGAAAATTCGGCTCAATATGATTTATTGTGGAATTTCCTTATTGGTAAATATAAGAAGACTTGAAACAATATTAAAATATTTCAATTTCATATATTTTAGACTTTTACTGTTCTGAAGCCTAAAGTAGGGATTGAATTAGATGGAAGTGTTCATAAAGTATCAAATCAAAAAT
>CAZQEZ010000070.1:0-22844 GCA_964592475.1 uncultured Roseivirgaceae bacterium | reverse complement strand
TTGGTAGTGGATCGTTATTGATAAAAAATAATAACATAACAAGTCAATTAATCGGATAAAGCCTCCCACGGGTTTTGTAATTTTAATGCAGGAATATTCTTAAAGTCTTTACTATTACGGCTGAGCAATTTAAAATCGTAAACCAAAGCCGTAGCAGCGATTATTGCATCGGGCAATGTAATTTTGATGCTTTTGCGTATTTCTATAGTTTTATCCACTATTTCCTTATCAATATCCAGAACGGTAGAACCGGAAATAAAAAACTCCATAGTATTTTGCTCGCTGGCAGATTGAAAATTAAATCCAAGTGCTTCTATCTTGGTAATTACAGAAATACAAGATTTATCATCGACAATGCCACTTACAAACTACATGCTTGGTTTAGGAAGTGAAGCATCGAGATAATTAATTACTACATTAGTATCCAGCAAGTACACAATCAAAATTGTTTTTTCAACCTTTCTTCCCACTCGTTTCGGCTCTCTTCCACGTTCTTCAACATGGCTTCTGCAGTTTTATGCGACAACGAACCTGCCAGCTGCGAGAGTTTCTTTTTAGGGGCAGGTTCTGTACTTACCAATTCTTTTAAATCTTTATGACGCTGAGTCAACACTTCCCAATCATTTATTGGGATGAAAACCCCTGTATTTTTACCTTGGCCGTCCGTTATTAATTGTAATCTCATAGCTTTAAAATTATATAGTTGCCAAATTCCAGTTCTGCAAATTTATCTAAAAATTGAAAACATTTAAAGCTATCAAGCCTGGGGGGGACGAAAAGAAAGTCAAAGCTCTTCCAGATCGGTGGACACTCGTTGGCACAAAAGCGTCAAATTATTCTTATAAGCAACATTATTTTTACCCAATGGATAATTATGGCTTGTTTTATCGATTATTTTTACTCATATCCTAATATCTTCATCATTGAATCACTTTCTTGCTCTGCTGAAAACAACCTGCTGGTAATTTTACCATCAGGCTCTTTATTAATAATTACTTGCTTAGGTGCGGGTATTAAGCAATGTTGTATACCCCCATAACCGCCCAGTGTGTCCTGGTAGGCTCCGGTATGAAAAAAGCCAAGGTAAAGCTTTTCATTTTTTTCTATTTTTGGTAAAAACACTTCAGCTATATGAGCTTCCGAATTATAGTAGTCCATGCTATCACAAGTAAGGCCTCCCATATTGACCCTATGAAAATTTTTGTTCCATTTGTTAATGGCTAGCATTATATATTTTTGATTTAGCCCCCATACATCGGGAAGATGCGTAATAAACGATCCATCGATCATATACCAAAGCTCTTTATCATTTTGCAGTTTTTGCCCAAGTACCGAGTAAATTACTGCCCCGCTTTCACCTACTGTATAGGAGCCAAACTCGGTGAAAATATTAGGAACCGGCACATCATTTTTATCGCAAATCCATTGAATATTTTCCACAATTTGATCAACAATGTACTGGTAATCATATTCAAAATGTAAGGAAGTTTTTATAGGAAATCCACCGCCAATATCGATACAGTCAAGCTCAGGGCATACTTTTTTGAGTTCACAATATTTGTAAACAAAACGGCTTAGCTCACTCCAATAATAAGCAGTATCTTTTATGCCGGTATTAATAAAGAAGTGTAGCATCTTCAACTTACAATGCTTACTTGGGGCTATTTTATCTTTATAAAAATTAAGTACATCGTTGTAACGAATGCCTAATCTACTGGTATAAAAAGCAAAATTTGGTTCTTCATCGGCAGCTACTCGTATTCCCAAATTGTAATCAGTATTTACAGCCTGTTCATATCGCTCCAATTCATCCATGTTATCCAATACCGGCATGCAGTTAATAAATCCGGCATTGATTAACTCTGTAATCTTTTTGGTATAAAGTTCTCTTTTATAACCATTGCAAATAATAAAGATATCTTTATCAATCTTTTTGGTTTCGTATAATTTATTGATAATGTAGAGGTCGTACCCCGAAGAGGTTTCAATGTGGATGTTATTTTTTAATGCCTCTTCCATAATAAATTGAAAATGGGAAGATTTTGTACAATAGCAATAATAATACTTGCCCTGGTATTTAAATTTCTGCAGAGCGTTTTTAAAGTATTGTTTAGAATTTTGAATGTTCTCACTAATTTTAGGAAGATAAGTGAGCTTAATAGGGGTTCCATATTTATTAATAATATCCATTAAAGGAACACTATTAAAAAACAACTCATTATTTTCTACGCTAAATTCTTTGGTGGGAAAGTAAAAAGTTTGGTCAATCAGGTCGATGTAACTCTTCATCTTGTACTTATAAAATAATCATTCAAGCAATACAAAGTGCAATATTGATATAATTTTAACATCTTTGCAAAACCTTAATTTTTTATAATTAAAATTTTCATAAATGATACTCGAAGATATTCTGGTTAAGGATATTGCCCAGGCATTCAATAAGCTATTTAATGTAGAACTACCCGAGCAGACATTTAGTTTACAACCCACCAAAAAAGAGTTTGCCGGAAGCCATACGTTGGTGGTATTTCCACTGGCCAGGCACAGCAAGAAAAAGCCGGAAGAAACTGCGCAAATAATTGGGGAATATCTAAAGGAAAATAATTCGGAAATTGAGGATTTTAATGTAATTAAAGGCTTTTTAAATCTTACCCTTTCGGAAAAGGCTTGGGTAAATGCTTTTAACACGTTGCTAAAAAAGGAACTTGTTCGCCACGATGGTGATAATAAAAAAGTAATCATTGAATATTCGTCTCCCAATACCAATAAACCTTTACACCTCGGTCATTTAAGAAATAATTTCCTCGGTTATTCTGTGGCTGAAATACTAAAAGCCAATGGCTATAAAGTAGATAAAATAAACTTGGTAAACGATCGCGGCATACACATTTGTAAGTCGATGCTTGCTTATAAAAAATTTGGAGCCGGTGAAACACCCGAAACAGCAAATATTAAGGGCGATCACTTGACCGGCAAATATTATGTTATATTTGACCAGCAATACAAAAAAGAAATACAAACATTGGTACATCAGGGAACACCTCCCGAGCAAGCTAAAAAAGAAGCACCGCTGCTAAAAGAAGCTCAGGAAATGCTGAAAAAGTGGGAGCAAAACGATCAGGAAGTGGTAGCGCTTTGGCAAAAAATGAACAACTGGGTGTACCAGGGCTTTGACGAAACTTACCGTAATATTGGAGTCGATTTTGATAAATACTATTATGAATCGCAAACCTATCTTTTAGGAAAGGACCTGGTAAAAGAAGGCCTTGACAAAGGGGTTTTCTATACCAAAGAAAATGGTTCTGTATGGGTAGATTTAAGCGATGAAGGGCTTGACCAAAAATTGCTGTTGCGTGCCGATGGTACTTCCGTTTATATGACGCAGGATTTGGGTACTGCAGAACTAAAGTATAACGATTTTCAGTTTGAAAAGTCAATTTACGTGGTAGGTAATGAGCAGGATTACCATTTCGACGTACTTTTTAAAATTTTAAAAAAACTAGGCAAGCCTTATTCAGAAGGCATGTATCACTTGTCTTATGGTATGGTTGATTTGCCTTCCGGTAAAATGAAATCGCGCGAAGGCACGGTAGTGGATGCCGATGATCTGGTGCAGGAAGTTAAAAATGCCGCAGCTAAAATCACCAGCGAGCTAGGCAAAATTGAAGGTCTTTCAGAGGAAGCAGCCGAGGAACTTTACGCGATGATTGGCCTCGGGGCCCTCAAGTTTTTCTTATTGAAAGTAGACCCAAAGAAACGAATGTTGTTCAATCCCGAAGAATCGGTGCAGTTGCAAGGGAATACAGGTCCATTTGTTCAATATACCCATGCCCGTATTGCAGCCATTATTCGCAAAGCCACAGAGAGCAACTACAACTATGAAGATACTTCATTCATGAACAATCTACAAGAGATGAATGAAAATGAAAAAGAAGTCACCTTGCTTTTAGCCAATTATCAGGAAAAGCTGAAAGAAGCAGCTAGAAATTATGATCCATCGGTAATAGCCCAATATATTTTTGACTTAGCCAAGGAATATAATCGTTTTTATGCTGATGTGCCTATTTTTAATGAAAAAGATGAAAATATAATTAATTTTAGAGTAGCTTTATCTAAAAAAGTAGCGGAAACAATTAAATCCGGAATGTTGTTATTGGGCATTAAAGTACCAGATAGAATGTAAAACTTTAAAACTTATGATAAAATTGATGTCGATCTTCACCATGATTACGGCCTTTTTAGGAGCAAATAAAATGCTTACCAGGCCAGCAGATGCATTGTCAAATGATGATGAAAAAGCATTTTACCAATTTGAAATGAAAGCTATTAATGGACAGGAAATTGATTTTTCTCAGTACAAGGGCAAAAAAGTTTTAATTGTAAATGTAGCTTCCAAATGCGGTTTTACACCTCAATATGAACAATTACAAAAACTCCATGAGCAGTATGGTGATAAAGTAGTAATATTGGGTATGCCCGCCAATAACTTTGGCAAACAGGAGCCGGGATCAAACCAGGAAATCGCTTCTTTTTGTAAATTAAATTATGGCGTTACCTTTCAGATGTTTCAAAAAGTATCGGTAAAGGGAGATGACCAGCATGAATTGTATAAGTGGCTGTCTACCAAAAGCATGAATGGGTGGAATGATCAAGCCCCTACCTGGAATTTCTGTAAATACCTCATTGACGAGAACGGTCAATTGGTGAAATTTTATGGCTCAAAAGTTAAGCCCATGTCCGATGAAATTATCAACGAAATAATTTAAGTAAAAACTAATTTGACAAAAAACAAGGTACAGGTATGGTTGGCTGCTACTCGGCCGCGAACCTTACCTTTAGCACTTTCAAGCATAGGTATGGGTAGTTTTTTAGCGGCCTGGCAAAACAGCTTTAGTTGGATTGTCTTTTTATTCGCCGCGCTTACTACTGTTTTTTTACAGGTACTAAGCAACCTGGCTAATGATTATGGTGACTTTGTACATGGTGCCGATAGCATCACGCGCGAAGGACCCTCCCGGGCTGTGCAGAGCGGTGCTATTCCTGCTAAAACAATGAAGATTGCCCTGGCTATTTTTATTATGCTTTCGCTTTTCAGTGGATTAATGTTGTTGATTTCTGCCTTGGGCACTAAGGATCATCTTTTTGTTGTTTTTTTTGCCTTAGGTATCTTAGCAATTTTGGCTGCTATTGCTTATACCAATGGTAAAAAGCCCTATGGATATTTAGGTTTAGGCGATGTGTTTGTACTCATTTTTTTCGGCCTCCTGGGTGTACTAGGCACCTACTACTTACACGCAAAAAACCTCCATTGGTCTCTGATAATGCCGGCAGCTAGCTGTGGCTTATTTGCTACCGCTGTACTTAACGTGAATAATATTAGAGATATAAAATCGGATGAAGAAGCCGGTAAAAAGTCTATACCGGTGAGAATTGGTAAAGAAAAAGCCGGTTATTACCATGGTTTCTTGCTGGCAACAGGTTTTCTTGTATCTGTTCTTTTTACAATTATTCATTACCATTCATTCTGGCAATGGCTGTTTTTGTTTACCCTTCCGCTATTTATTTTAAATTTTATCAAAGTGAAAAAATACTCACAGCCTGCAAAGCTCGATCCTTTTTTACGCCAATTGGCAGTTTCTACTATGCTATTTGTTGTTTTTTTTGGACTAGGGCTTCTTATTTAGAAGCGATGCAAACTAATTGTAAAAATTTTTTGTTCAGTTTTTGAATAAATAGTTAAAATATATATTTTAGAGGCTGTATTGAGCAACTATCTTTAATTGGGTTTTTATACTTTATAAGTAAGGTGCTACGTTAAAATTTGATAACTTAAAACTGACACAAATTGAGCTTAAAAAAGAATATTTCTATTGGCTGTGCTTATTGTGGTACACGACAGCACTCCCTATTTAATGATCTTACAGATAGGGATATCTCTGTTTTAACACAAGGTAAAACATGTATCAAGTATAAAAAAGGACAAACTCTTTTTTATGAAGGCACTCGTCCGATGGGGTTATTTTGTATCAACAGCGGGAAAGTGAAAGTTTTTAAAATGAGTTCAGAAGGCAAAGAACAGATCTTGGATTTGTCAAAACCCGGAGACTTTCTTGGTTACAGAGCTCTTATTTCAGAAGAATTTTACAATGCATCTGCTACCGTAATTGAAGAAGCCGCTATTTGCTACATTCCTAAAATCAATTTTTTAGAGATTTTAAATACCAATCCAAAATTCTTCCAGAAAATGATGAAGGCAGTTTGCCACGAACTAGGAGTGATGGAAGATAAGCTAGTGACAATTGCCCAAAAATCTGTACGTGAAAGATTGGCCACTACCTTACTTATGTTGAAAGAGACCTATGGTATGGAAGGCGAAGAAAGTGTATTGATTGACATTGCGTTAAGTAGGGAGGACTTGGCAAATATAATTGGTACTGCCACAGAAACTGTTATTCGTTTGTTGTCAGAATTCAAGAATGATCAACTTATATCACTGGAAGGTAAAAAAATTAAAATTGTTGATTCCAATGGCTTAATGAAAGAGGCTGATCTTTATGGCTTGTAATTTTTTCCTCGTTAAATCTATTGATAATTATCATATTTTCCGCTGATAGCTGTCATTAATTAGTTTTTCAATTTCGTCGTAATTTGTTTAATAATCTTATTATTATTTTTTTTGTTAAACCATTTAGCGTTTGATAAAAATTTAAATATTACGATGATGAAAACTATTTTAGTACCAACTGATTTTTCTGAACAAGCTAATAACGCATTGGACATGGCTCATGAAATGGCTGCCCTGGCCCATGCTGAGATAATTATTCTTAATGTATTAGATATGCCCGGAGGCCATGCATATGCGCCCGGAGGTGCATCTTTTAATGTGATGGGTGGACCTCCTATGGGAGGAGAGCTAGATAACGTATACGTGGTAGAACTTCACAAAAAGACGAAGGAAAAGCTGGAAAGTATAATTGCGGAGCCCAAGTATAAGGATATAAAAATTAGTTATAGGTTACAATTGGGTAATCCATACCATAGCATCTCCGAAGAAATAGTAGAAAACAAAGTAGATCTGGTTGTAATGGGAACCAAGGGTGCCAGCGGCATGGAAGAGATGTTGATTGGCTCCAATACCGAAAAAGTGGTTCGCATGGCTAAATGCCCGGTACTTACCGTGAAAAATAAGGTAAAAATCAACAAATTGAAAAAAATAGTTTTTGCCTCTTCTTTTACTGAAGCTGAAGATCATGTAATTGCTGAACTAAAAAAAATGCAAAAGCTCCTTTCTGCTGAATTGCATTTGCTAAAAGTAAACACTCCAAATAGTTTTGAAACTTCTAGAAAAATAAAACAAGAAATGAAAGATTATATTGACAAATATGATCTAAAACATGCCTCAGTAAACATTTGCAACGATGTAGTTGAAGAAGATGGTATTATTTATTTTTCAGAAGAAATTAATGCTGATTTAATAGCGATGGCTACTCATGGCAGAACGGGATTTATGCATTTGCTAAGTGGAAGTATTGCCGAAGATGTGGTCAATCATGCTCAAAGGCCTGTTTGGACTTGCTCATTTAAGTATAAATAAAAATTATCAATTAATGGCAAAAATATTAGTAGCACTGGATGATGACGAAAACTTTGCAAAAGATTTAATAGCAATGTCTAAATCTTTGTATACCCAGTGGAATAAAAATTTATACGTGGGATTAGTAGTCAAAGACCTAAGCTACAATGTTAACCTAAGTGGCTTTGTAGAAAAATCTGTAATGGCAGACTATAATCCAGTGGTGGAGGATGAATTGTTAAGTAAAGAGGATCAGCACAAAGCTGAATTGCTGGGAAACTTTATTAATGATATCAGACCATCAGGCCTCAACTACGAAATTTACAATGACTTTAAATTGTCAACCCATGAAGTTGTCAAACAAACTACTTTTGCCGATTTGCTTGTTTTAAGTTATCATATTTTTTACCAGAAAAATAACCGTTTTGACAATAACCTGCTTTACCAAATACTAAAAGGTAGCCGTTGTCCGGTACTTATTATACCCAAAGGAATGCGTTCTATTGATAACATAATATTTGCTTATGATGGGAAAGAGACTTCAGTATTTGCTTTAAAAAGCTATTCAGCGCTATTTAGCGATGCGATGAAAGATAAAGTTGTATCCATACTTACGGTTACTCCGTCATTGGAAGAAGAAATAAAAAATGAGAAGTTTTTACTTGATTTGGCTAAACATTATTACGATAATGTAGGCGTACAATTGCTTGAAGGTAGTAATATATCTTCTGAGATAATGTCTTTTGCTGATACTGTGGAAAACCCACTAGTGATTATGGGAGCTTATGGGCGTAGCTCAGTTTCAAATTTGATCATTCCCAGTGTGGCTCGTGGTATTATCGAAGAAAGAAGATTGCCCTTGTTTATAGCACACCGTTAAATTATTTGCTCAATTTTCATGAACAGCCGCGTGGTTGTTCCTTTCTTTTTATAAACTTTCCCAAAACTAATTTTCTATTTTTACCAGTTTTCAAATATTATTGCCATTTTTGCAATAATCGCAGAATAATTTCAAATTGGCTTACTGGTTTACTTATTCTGTTTGTGTTATTTACATATAAGCCATCAAACTTTTAAAAAAAGGAGAATAATGAATACCCTGGAAACGGTAAAGAAAAAGCTTGACAAACCGTATCATGACCTTGAATTTTTACTCGATTGTTTAAGGGAAGTGTTAATTGAAAATCATGAAAAGGAGCTGGCCAATGCCATTCCCTGGATTAATGATATAGAAAATGATGATAATAAACTTACCGAAAAACATCTTCACCTCTACTCCCTTTGCTTTCACTTGCTTAACACAGTGGAGGTAAATGGAGCGGTTCAAAATAGAAGACACAGTGAAGAAACCAATAGCATATCGAGTGTAAACGGATTATGGGGCAATGCACTAAATGAGCTAAAAGAACATAAATTGACAGAAGCTCAAATACTGGAAACCTTGCCCAATGTAACTGTGGAGCCGGTACTTACTGCCCATCCTACCGAAGCAAAACGCATTACCGCGCTGGAACACCACCGTGAATTGTACTTGCTTATTGTAAAGCGGGAAAACAGGATGTTTACTAATATTGAACAGCAGGAAATTCGTCGTGATATTAAATTGGCATTGCACCGCCTTTGGCGTATTGGCGAAATCTACATGGAAAAACCCACGCTGCAATCCGAGCTAAATAATATAATCCATTATCTAAAAAATGTTTTTCCCGAAGTACTTCCACTGCTTGATAGGCGGTTGGTACAAGCTTGGGAATATTTAGGTTTTGATCCCTCCAAAATACGCGATACTGACCTAATGCCTAAAATTAACTTTGGCAACTGGGTAGGAGGGGATCGTGACGGCCACCCCTTTGTATCGGCGCAAATAACTAAGGAAACATTGCTTACTTTACGCCTCAATGCTTTTACTATAGTAAAGCAAACTTTACTTCAACTTATTCGTAATTTGGGTTTTTCCTTTGAATTAAATGATGCAGACAAGGATTTAAAAAACCGCGTGGGGATAATTCTTGATGAGCTTGGTAGTGAAGGCTATAAAGCCATTGAAAGGAATAAAAGAGAAGTATTTCGTCAATTCGTTAGCTTGATTATTCATAAGCTTCCCCTTAAAATTCATGGAGAGCTGGTTTTTGAATTAGACGACAGAGATAATGCATATAAATTTGCCCATGAATTAATTGCTGATCTTAAAATATTACAAAAATCGCTAGTAAAATATGGGGCAGATGAAATAGCTTATGCCGATGTAAATGAGGCAATTAGGCAAGTAGAAGCTTTCGGTTTTCATTTAGCTCATCTCGATGTTCGGCAAAATAGTAAATTTCATGAAAATGCCTTGGCTCAATTAATGAATGCCGCCTCTCTCAATGGAAAAGCATTTTTGGAGTGGGATGAAAAACAGCGGCTAGATTTTATCAATCATGAGCTAAAATCTAATCGGCCTTTTACCCATTCTAAAATAGAGCTCGATGACCAGGCAAAAGCTGTAGTAGATTGCTATCGAGTATTGGCAGATCATATAGATAATTACGATGTAGATGGTTTAGGAGCCTTAATCGTTAGTATGACCAGAAGTGTTTCTGATTTGCTCATTGTTTATTTATTGGCGCGAGAAGCTGGTTTGATGGTACAAACGAATGATGGATTAGCCTGTAAATTACCTGTAGTGCCATTGCTTGAAACCATTGAAGATCTCCAAGCTGGTCCGGAAATAATGGACAAGTTTCTTAACCACCCGGTAACAAAGAGAAGTTTGACTTACCAGAAAGAGTTAAAAAATAAAAAACACGAAATTCAACAAGTGATGATTGGCTACTCCGATTCAAACAAAGATGGTGGAATTTTTTCCAGTCAATGGAATTTGTACAATGCACAAGCTGACTTGGTTTGTGTTGGTGAGAAACATCAAGTAAAAATTCAGTTTTTTCACGGCAAAGGAGGCTCAATTAGCAGGGGAGCAGGCCCTACCCATTGGTTCATTCGTTCACTCCCTCATACTTCCATAGATGGTAATATTAGGCTTACCGAGCAAGGGGAAACCATAGAAAGGAAGTATGCGAATAAAGTAAACGCAGCCTATAACCTGGAGCTACTCATGGCTAATGCAGTAAGAGCTACCTTGTTGGATCAGTCTAGTAATCGTGAACCGCATATATTGAGCGAAGAGCTAAATTTTCTGGCCCAAGAAAGTGTAAAGCATTATACTAAATTAACTAATCACCCCTATTTTATTCGTTTCTTTGAGCAAGCCACTCCCATAGATGCCATTGAAAACAGTAAAATTGGAAGTAGGCCTGCGCGCAGAACGGGCAAAAGATCGCTTGATGATTTACGGGCGATACCTTGGGTCTTTAGCTGGACTCAGTCGCGCTTCAATATTCCAAGCTGGTACGGTGTAGGCTCTACTTTGGAACTATTGCAAAATGAATATCCGGAAAAATTTAAAAAAATACGAGAACATTTGCCCACCGATAGCTTTATTCGATATGTATTTACCAATATAGATACAAGTCTTAATGCCACGGATGAAAATATAATGAAGGCTTATGCAGAATTGGTAGAAGAGAATGAAGTGAAAAATACTATTTTAGATTTAATGTTGAAGGAATTGGGTAAAACGCGACGGATGTTTGATGTTTTACTGGAAAAACCAATAAAGGATCGACGTACCAATCATTATTACAGTACTATATTAAGAGCTGAAGCATTATATCCTTTGCACAAAAAACAAATTAACTTGCTTAGGCAATGGAGAAGACTTCGTAAAGAAGGCCGGGAAGACTCTGCAGAGCAGATACTGGTAAATCTTTTACGTAGCATTAATGCTATTGCCAGTGCCATTGGGAATACCGGTTGATTGAAAGTGTTGGTTTCCAGCTATAATCAGCAAAGTATCCTTCTTTTTAAAATCAATAGATATAAAGTCCTCTTGTGAGTAGTCTATATATTTTTGAAGTCCGCTTGATATTTTTGCTTCATATGTTTTTTAGGAAGGAATACTTTTTTCTAATCGGCTTTTTTACAAGCAAATCAAGGCTGGTTTCTACTATTTCACCCATCGAGGTGCACTTCAAAAAAGTGCTTTCCTCGTATAGCTGAGCCATCTCTTGCTTTAGTTCCTGTACATTACTAGGTGGGGCAATTTCATCTTTTTTCATAGCTTCTAGTAAGTTCCTCATTGCATTATGCGAGATTTTTGATCTTAATCGGGTAGCTATTAGCGACCGTTCTTCCTTTTGATACTGAAGTTCAAGCTCCGGCGCCATATGCTTTACCCCCAAAATAATTATCGGGTTATTTTGTTTAAAATATTGGGGCATGTAAATTGCTCTTCGGCCTTCAAACGACTGCTGGTCAAAATCAATGGCCCGGATTCGGTAATGAATTTCATCGAAGTCGGGTATTATTTCCACCACAAAATTGCTGCT
Source organism: uncultured Roseivirgaceae bacterium (assembly GCA_964592475.1). Taxonomy (GTDB): domain Bacteria; phylum Bacteroidota; class Bacteroidia; order Cytophagales; family Cyclobacteriaceae; genus CAZQEZ01. The sequence continues at coordinate 10,844 of CAZQEZ010000070.1, read as the reverse complement.
ATGCATATCGCCAAGCAACCTTACCAGGCAGCGTTCATTAAACTTGACAAATTCTTTGGCCAGCCGTATTTCATTTACTTGCCCCTGCATGTGCCCTTTTATAAATTCGTCACCCGGTATTCCCTGTATATGTTCTTCAATAAGAGTGTTTTCATTTACCAGGTAATTTATTTTGTTTGGCGACAGCATATGCTCCAATTCAAGACCGTATATACGACTCGCATCAGCTATTTTCACATAAAAATAATCAAACAGATCATTGATTTTATTTACAATTCTCACCCTAAATGGCTTGGTATTTCCATAAATACACAAATCCACACGATCTACAAAAAGGTGCTCAATTACTGATAAATCACCATCAGCTTTTAGCAAAGCATATATATATTTTAAGCTTTCATGAATATTCTTCATGTCGCCTTGAGGATAAAATACTGTTTCCCACAAGGTGTCCGTTCCCTTGGTATCGTATAGCGGTATGGAGCTATCGTAGCGCATAAGGTCATTATATGAGATGGTAAGGTGCTGCTCGCGGAAATGATTGATTAGATACTCCCGCAGGTTTTTGCTGATTTTATAAATTATTTTCTTTTTCTTAATTATTGCCATAGCCAAGCTTTCTAGGAGTAAAGATAAACGAAAAAAGACAATTTTTAAGAACCTCAGGCGATATTCGGGTTTTGTCAAACAATTACTTATTTAATTAATTAAATAACTGAACAAATCTTTACTTTACAAAACCATTTTTGTTTATTTGTCGTCTTAACTAACATTGAAGAAATTATCATTTGCATTTAAAACCCGGTAAATAGAAGTTGATGTATATTTGTAAAAATTTGATTTAGTAAATATAAGAAAAAATAATTATGGCAAAACCAATCGAGATTACCGATTCCAACTACGAAGAAATATTAAATTCTGACAAGCCCGTACTTGTAGATTTTTGGGCTGAATGGTGTGGCCCATGTCGCATGGTTACCCCAATTGTTGAAGAATTGGCAGGAGAATACGAGGGTAAAGCAGTAATCGCCAAAGTAGATGTAGATGCTAATCCAAATGTATCTGCTAAGTATGGCATCAGAAGCATACCAACCCTTTTAGTATTTAAAAGCGGCGAAGTAGTAGATAAGCAAGTAGGTGCAGTGCCTAAGAAGACTTTGGCAGAAAAGCTTGAAGCACAAATGGCTTAAGTATACTACGCTTATTATTTTAAATAAGGCCCTGAATGAAAGGGCCTTTATTTTGGTAATTACACCCAAAAGTTTTGAGTATTGCTAACCAGATTATTCGTTTATGGTACTTTGCGCAAAAATGGTAGTGCTAATCATTTTCTGCAGAACGCGAATTTGTTAAAGCAGAACTTCAAGCTTCCGGGATTTGCTTTGTACGACTGCGGTTCATTTCCTAAAGCTATCGAAAGCAATGACAGTGCAAATTATATCATAGGAGATATTTACGAAATAGAATCAAGATATTTATATGCCATTGATGCCTATGAAGGTGAGGAATATTTCCGCCAACATATTCCTCAAATAAATAGCCAGATCTACCTTGCTGTGAACAAAATTTCGGTTAAAAAATTGCCTTTAGTGCACCATGGCGACTGGTTATCCTATTTTAAAAACAGAAATAGATGAGTACTTTTTTTATCTAAATTTACTTTCCAAAAGATGCTTTATTTTTAATAAGATTAAGAATTATTGCAGTGAATATTCGTTATTGTATTTGTCAATCATAACTTAAATTTGGTTATGCAATCCAAAATCGCGATAACAATATTTATAATACCACTTTATCTCTGTGTTGCATGTAAGCAGCAAGATGAAATGAAAAGCGGAAGTAAGCTTCAATTTGTGCAAGCTCCCTCGGCCATTACATCTAAAGAGGATCCTCAGGCAAGGTTACAATATGAGATCAATCGGTTATTAGATCCTGCTACCGGTAGAATACCTATCAATATAAGACAAAAAGAAATTAAGTTTAGCGCTAAGCTACCTTCCCGAAGAACAATAAATCAAAGTAATAAGGCACGCTCTACCGCCCGATATGAGGAAACTAATTGGCAAAAAAGAGGGCCCTATAATTTAGGAGGCAGAACCAGAGCACTGGCCATAGATATAAATGACGAAAGTATAATCTTGGCCGGAGGAGTTTCGGGTGGCATGTGGCGTAGCACTGACAATGGGCTTAATTGGCAAAAAACAACAAGTCCCGAAAGTATTCAAAGTAGCACCTGTATTGCTCAGGATGTAAGACCGGGTAAAACAGCTACCTGGTACTATGGTACCGGCGAGTTGCAGGGTAATTCTGCCCGAGGAGGTGAAGCACCTTTTCGTGGCGATGGTATTTTCAAATCAACTGACGGAGGCCTAAGTTGGAGTAAATTAAATAGTACTGCTCTGGCCGAAAAAAATGAATTCACCAGTCCTTTTCAATATATATGGAATATAGTTGTTAATCCTTTTAATAATGAGCAGGACGAAGTGCTTGCCGCAGCTTTTGGCGGCATTCTCAGGTCCGTTGATGGTGGCCAAAGCTGGTCTACTACCCTGGGTGCTGATTTGATTAATGAAACCATTAATTTGAATGCATTAGAAGTTTCTTTTTATACTGATATTGCAATTACAAATAGCGGACATTACTATGCTACCTTAAGCGAAGAGGGGCCTTTAAATATTGAATCCATGATAAAAGGAATATTTTTTTCTGAAGACGGGAAAAACTGGATTGATATAACACCGTCTATTTGGCCACGATTTTATGCTCGTACCGTAATTGGTGTTTCACCTTCGCAACCAGCAACTGTATATTTTCTTTGTGAAGCTGATCCGGCAAGGCTTATGAGGTTTACCTACCAAGGGCAAGTAGCAGGAGGTATTCAAGGCATCTGGACCGATTTAAGCGAAGATATAAAAGATTTTGGTGGAAATGTGGGAGACTTTAACACTCAAACATCTTACAATATGGTGTTGGGAGTACATCCTGCAAACCCGGATATTGTTTTCATTGGAGCAACTAATCTTTACCGCTACCAGGTAAATGATAAATTTGAATGGGTAGGTGGTTACGATATGGAAAATGACGGAAGTATTTATCCTAACCACTACGTAGACCAACATGCCATTGTTTTTTATCCCTCCAATCCAGACAAAATGCTCACTGGAAATGACGGGGGTGTGCAGGTAACCAATAACAACCTTCGGGAAACATTGTCTTTTAGCAGTTTGAATAATGGCTATCTCACCTCTCAATTTTATACCATAGCCCTGGATCGCTCGCGGATTAATAATCTGATAATGGGAGGTATGCAGGATAATGGCAGCCATATAGTTACTAGTGCTGGCTTAAAAGATAATTGGGACAAGGTGATTGGTGGTGATGGCGGCTATTGCGCGGTAAGCAGGGATGGTTTGTTTTACTACATGGCATTTCAAAATGGTCAGATTTATCGGTTAACTTTTAACCAGCAAAGTCAAATTACTTCTTTTGCCCGGGTAGATCCAATCAGGGAGGGCCCTGATGCTGCAATCGAGTTTATATTTGTTACTCCCTATGTTTTAGACCCAGCCAATGGTAATGTGATGTACCTTGCCGGTAGCGACATGATTTGGAGAAACAAAAATCTAGCTCAAATACCTTCCGGGTCGCAGGAGCCAACTATGGTCAATTGGAATAAATTGCAAAATACCCGCGTGCGTACAGGAATTATATCGGCGATTAACATAAGCTCGCAACCTGCCAACATACTTTATTATGGCACTAGCAATGGAAGAGTATTTAAGCTGGAAGACGCTACAGAAGATAATCCGCAGCCGCTGGAAATCACCAGCAGTGCATTTGCAGTCAATGCTTACGTATCTTGTATTGCAATAGATCCTGCCAATGCCAATAATTTAATGGTGGTTTTTTCTAATTATAATGTAAATAGTATTTTTTATTCTCAAGACGGAGGAATGTCATTTACCAATATTAGTGGCAACTTGGAAGAAAATGCCGATGGCAGTGGCAACGGACCCTCAATACGGTGGGGGCAAATAATTCCCTTGCAAAGTGGCGAAAAAATATTTGTGGTGGCTACAAGTACAGGAGTATATACTGCTAATAAAGCGGAAGGTATCAATACCATCTGGGCCAGAGAGTCGCAGGAATTGATGGGTAATGTGGTAGTATCTATGTTGGATTATCGATCGCTTGATGGCCAGATTATTGCCGCTACTCATGGTAACGGTGTGTTTTCAAAAAAATTTAAAAATGTACAAATAGTAGAGCCTGATATTACAGAAGATGATTTTGAGGTAGCTAACGCATATCCCAATCCTTTTGCTAATGAAATTACGATACCATTTTCGCTACCACGCACCGGTATTGTAAAAGCCAATATTTACAACACCCAGGGCCAATTGGTAAAGAATCTCTTTTATCAATATTTGTATGCCGGAGAAAATCAAATAAGCTGGGACGGCACTGATGAAAGCGGTACCACAATGACCTCCGGCACTTATATTGTAAGTTTGGAATTTAATGGGGCCAGGGTTTCAAGGTATTTAGTTTTAAATAAAGAAAGTTAATTGGAGGAATAAAAAAAATTAACCCGAGCTTTTGCATCCCGGGCTAACTATCAACCTTAAAATAAACTCAAAAAAACAAACTTTGAAAGCAAAAACTCAGTCTAAATTTTTTATTTTTTTTATTTGATAACCTAAACACCTTTCAAATATAAAGGCATTTGGCAGAAACTCAAAATTATTTTTCAGTATATTTCTTACTTTGTAACTTTTTCTGAAAAATATACCAAAAATCCTCAATATTCCTCTATAAATATCCTGGTGGTCAATTAGTTATGTAGTGAAGTATGATGTAATATTTTCTTACACCAGCTATATTTACACTGCTAAAAATTGACAATGCATTTATATATCTTCAAGCTCGTGAAGCTATTAAAATCACCCCAAAAGATATTAGCAGAATCCAAAATGACTGAGCCTGCCCAACATTCAATATTTCTACAATTCCCATTTCAAGTAGCACTGCTATTACAGCTATTAATACTGCTACGCCTCTTAAAAAATTCCTTAATTTTCTTCCCATGATTTTCTTTTTTAATTTATTAAATAGAATACAAGATGCCTTCAACTTTAAGCAGGCCTTTAAGCAAAATTCAAAAATATAGTATGAAACTCGATCAGTAATGCAAAAAGCGCTATCCGTGTTTGGACTAATAATTTTTGTAAAAATAGAATTATATTCCAAAAATCCTCAATCATATTAACTGAAAATCGTACATTCGCAAAAAACATCTTTTCTTTATGGCTACTATAGGCAACGACTTGCAAGTGGCAGCCGATATTTTGTCGGCAGATGAATTAATAGCTATTCCTACAGAAACTGTGTATGGATTGGCAGCCAATGCTTTTTCGTCAGCGGCAGTAGCTAAAGTATTTCAAACTAAAAACAGACCTTCTTTTAATCCCTTAATCTTACATACCAGTACTTTGAGTAGGGTACACGAGTTTGTACGGGAAATACCTCCAAAAGCCGAAAAGTTGGCCCGGGAGTTTTGGCCTGGTCCTTTAACCATGCTCTTTTATAAAAAGCCTGTGGTGCCTGAAATTGTGACCGCCGGTCTACCTCGAGTAGCGGTTAGGATACCTAATCACCCCGTTACGTTGCGGCTGCTGGAAAAGCTCAACTTCCCATTAGCTGCACCCAGTGCTAACCCTTTTGGCTATGTAAGCCCTACTCGGCCAGAACATGTAGATGACCAATTGGGAGATAAAATTAAATATATATTGGATGGAGGTGCCTGCGAAGTTGGTATAGAATCTACCATTGTAGGTTTTGAGGATGATAAAGTTGTTATTTACCGGCTTGGGGGGCTTAGCGTAGAGGCTATTGAAACGGTCATCGGACCGGTAGATAGCTTGCCACATTCTACTTCTCAACCTCAATCACCGGGAATGCTTAAAAGCCACTATGCGCCAGGTAAAAAGGTGCTAATCGGAGATATTGCTAGCTTGTTAAATCTTTATGGCAATAAAAATGTAGGCACTATTAGTTTAAACACTGCCTTTGCCCAATTGCCGGCTGATCACCAAATAGCATTATCACTTTCGGGCGACTTGCAAGAGGCTGCAGCAGGCTTATTTGAGGGGCTTCGATATTTAGACAATTTGCCAATTACCTATATATTTGCAGAGCCTATGCCCAATCAGGGTTTAGGTAGGGCTATTAACGACCGATTAAAAAGAGCCGCGGCTGAATAAATTTTCAATAAATATCCGGTTTTCGTAAATTTTCTGTAAAAAATTTGCCTTTAGGTTAACTAATTGATGAAAACTTAATTAATACTTAAAGGATTAAGCAACTATTTTTATAAATGATAATTCTATTTTTACTATAAACTAACTTTTGATAACCATGAATACAATAGATCAATACAGTTTTTCAGGAAAGAAAGCCTTGATCAGGGTTGATTTTAATGTTCCTCTCAATGCATCATTTGAAATAACAGATGATACCAGAATAAGAGCCGCACTGCCTACTATAAAAAAAATATTGGATGATGGCGGGTCGGTTATTTTAATGTCGCACCTAGGGCGTCCGAAAGAAGGCCCTGAAGATAAATTTTCATTACGTCATATTGTAGACCATCTTAGTAAAAGCACTAATACTACTGTGAAATTTGCAGAGGATTGTATCGGCGACAGTGCCAAAGAGAAAGCGGCTGACTTGCAGCCAGGTGAAATTTTGCTTTTAGAAAACGTGCGTTTTTATAAAGAAGAAACTAAAGGCGATGAAGAGTTTGCTAAAAAATTGGCCTCTTTGGGCGATGTTTATGTTAACGATGCTTTTGGTTCTGCCCACCGGGCTCATGCTTCCACTACCGTTGCTGCAAAGTTTTTTGATGAAAAGTTCGCCGGTTACGTGATGCATTCGGAAATTGATAATGCCAAAAAAGTATTAGAAGTACCCAATAAGCCCTTTACTGCTATTATGGGCGGTGCCAAAATTTCAGATAAAATTCAAGTGATTGAAAACCTGCTTGATAGGGTAGATAACCTTATAATTGGAGGTGGCATGTCTTACACCTTCTTTAAAGCAATGGGTGGAAAAATAGGATCATCTTTAGTAGAAGAAGATAAATTGGACTTGGCCAGTCAGTTGATAAAGAAAGCCAAGGAAAATGGCGTCGATTTGAAATTACCTATCGATAGTGTGATAGCGGACAAATTTGATAACGATGCGAATACTCAGATTGCGCAAAACAATATGATACCCGATGGCTGGATGGGGTTAGATATAGGACCTGAAGCTACTGATGTATTTGCCAAAGCTATAAAGGAATCTAAAACCATTTTATGGAATGGGCCAATGGGTGTATTTGAAAAGTCAAATTTTGCCAAAGGTACCAATGCAATAGCTGAGGCTGTTGTAGAAGCTACTGAAAATGGTGCTTTTTCATTGATAGGTGGTGGCGATTCGGCTGCAGCAGTAAACTCGATGGGGTATGGTGATCGGGTTAGCTATGTATCTACCGGAGGTGGTGCCTTATTAGAATACATGGAGGGCAAAACATTGCCTGGTGTAGCTGCATTAGAAAAGTAATATGGAGCAACGAAATGAAAGAGGCCAATCTTCATGGTTGGCCTTTATATTTTTTTAACCTCTTAGCTTATCTAATAAATTGTTCAATTGAGTTGCTTCCTCCTCATTCAATGTATGAAATTGACGTTCTAAGTCAGGTATATTTTTATCTACCTCGGCTAGCAGCTTCAACCCTTCCTCAGTAATAAATATATCCACCTGACGGCGGTCTTTTTCACTTTCCTTTCTGGTAATCAATCCTTTTAATCGGAGCTTTTCTACTAGTCGTGATACATTTGACATTTTATCAAGCATTCTTTCGTTGAGCATGTTTATAGTAGCTGGTAGTAGGTTTTGGCCACGTAGTATTCTCAATATTTTATATTGCTCAGGGGAAACTTGATAGCTTTTTAAAAATTTTTTATTAAAATGATGAATCCAGTTGCTGGTAAAAAGTAAGTTAACTAATAATTTTGTATATTCATTTTTAAATACCTTTTGTTTGATTTCATCTTCAATTTTCATTAGGTTGATAATTTTGACATGAATATTTAACTAAGTGCTGGTTGAATTTGAAATAAGTTTTTTGTCGATTTATGTTAGTTGAAAAAACTAACTTTTATTGAATTGCATGAGCACCTTATATTTGTTGTATGTATTTAATAAGCGCATATTAAACAATCCAACAAATATAAATCTATTTCAATGAAAAATTCACTTTATAACTAAAAATAATATCTTGCTTAATGATAGAGTTGCTCCATGTTACTAAAGAATATAATAATATAAAAGTAGTAGACGATGTGTCATTAAAGATTAACTCAGGAGAGACTTTGGTGTTGTTGGGTACTAGTGGTTCGGGAAAAACTACTACTTTGAAGATGATTAACCGATTAATAGAGCCTGATGCCGGGGCAATTAAAATAAATGGTGAAAATATTAAAAACCAGCCACTCACTGAACTGAGAAGAAATATCGGCTACGTAATTCAACAGATCGGTCTTTTTCCACATATGACTGTAAAGGACAATGTAGCAGTGATTTTGAAATTACTCAAATGGGATAAAACTAAGATAAACTCACGAGTTGCACTTCTTTTAAACATAACCGGCTTACCAGTGGAGGAAGTTTGGCATAAGTATCCGGCCCAGTTGAGCGGAGGGCAAATGCAGCGGGTTGGGATAGCTCGAGCACTAGCGGCAGACCCTCCCATTGTTTTAATGGATGAGCCTTTTGGCGCTCTGGATCCTATCACACGGGCAAATGTTCAGCAAGAATTTAAAAATTTAGAACAATCTATAAAAAAAACTATCATCATTGTAACACATGACGTTGTTGAAGCTATAACTTTAGCGGACAAAATTTGCCTGATGGATCAAGGTAAAATTCAACAAGTTGGTACTCCTGCAGATTTGATTTTTAAACCGGCTAATCCGTTTGTAAAGAAATTCTTTTCTGCTCATAGATTACAAATAGAACTTATGGCTACCAGGTTGAAAGACCTTGAATTCACACAAGATCAATACCCGGATGACATCAATTTATATGAATTACTTAACAATTTGGAAGAAAACTCGATAGATGACCAGGCAGTTTCCCTACCGGCAGTATTTAAGGCTTTTTATCAATTTAAAATAAAACAAAGCCATGGAAACTGAAACCTATTTTCAATTTGTCCAATCACATTGGGATGAATTGCTTCAACAATTGCTTGAGCATGTGTATCTTACGCTGGTGGGTTTATTCTTTTCGATAATTATTGGTGTAGTATTAGGAATAATTATATCTGTCTATAAACGTATGAGTTTACCTATTTTGGGCTTTGTAAGTGTTTTGCAAACTATTCCCAGTATTGCATTATTGGGCATTTTGTTGCCTCTGCTAGGTATTGGGGCGTTTCCTGCCATAGTAGCTTTATTTCTATATGGTTTGCTACCTATTGTTCGCAATACTTTTACAGGAATAGACAAGGTAGATGCTGCCATTGTAGAGGCTGCACATGGCATGGGTATGACAAAAGTGCAAATATTGCAACAGGTGACTTTACCACTAGCATTACCGGTTATTTTTGCTGGTATTCGTACAGCCGCGGTTATAAATGTCGGTATTGCTACTCTTTGTGCATTAATTGCGGCTGGTGGTTTAGGAGAGTTTATTTTTAGAGGAATTGCCCTTAATAACATTAATATGATATTGGCAGGAGCCATACCTGCTGCTTTGTTGGCCTTGCTGATCGATGCTATTTTTGCTGTTTTGCAAAGGCATATTTTAGCTATTGGCAAAGTACTTGCCTTTGCATTGATAATTTTAATTACTACAGTTGTAGTTTACAAAAACTGGCCAGCAACTAATAATAAATTAACAGCAGGTTTTCCATCAGAATTTATTGAAAGAGAAGATGGCTACCTGGGATTAAAAGAACATTATAACCTCGACCTTAATACAAGGGAAATGGAAATAAGCCTGATGTACCAGGCACTTATGAACGATCGGGTAGACGTGATCAGCGGGTTTTCTACCGATGGTAAGAACAAAGCCTACAACCTGCGCTGGCTCAAAGACGATAAAAATTATTTTCCTCCTTATTATGCGGCGGCATTGGCCACCGGTGAAGTATTGGAGAAATATCCTCAACTTAAGGAGGTTTTTGCCAAATTAGCCAATAAAATTAGTAATGAAGATATGATTAATATGAATTATCAGGTTGAACATTTCAAGCGTGATCCCTATCAGGTGGCTAAAGAATACTTAAACCTGAAAGGCTTTTCTACCAACATTAAAAGAGATAAAACGGGAGATTTGGTGGTGGGCTCCAAAAACTTTACCGAAAGTTTTATACTGGCACACCTTTTTGAGATTATGATTGAGAATCAAACCACTTTGGATGTGGATTTAAAATTAGGATTTGGTGGGACACAGATATTATTTGAGGCATTGGCCAATCGTGAAGTGCAAATTTACCCTGAATACACGGGCACTGGTTTTCTAACCGTATTAAAGCCAGATGAAAAAACACGGGAAAAATATATAGGAGATGCTGATGCACTTTATCAATATGTGAAAAAAGAATACCGGCAACAGTTAAATTTGGTTTGGTTGCCGCCACTAGGGTTTAACAACACCTTTGCCTTGCTAATGAAGGAAGAAGAAGCTGCCGCTATGAATATAGATGAAATTTCTGATTTGAGTAGTAACTAAAATAAAATACTGAAGTTTCGCACCAGAATCGTATTTGGTAAAATGGAAAATGAAAAAATAAA